>JAGXLK010000713.1 GCA_018334735.1 Planctomycetota bacterium
GAGGCACGAACGCGGTGAAACAGTGGTAGGAGTCGATGCAATTTTGTCCAAACCGATCGCTCTGAAAGATCTGAGATTAGCACTCAATGAAGTTCTTACGGGAGGGAAGAAAGACCAATGAAAAAGAATAAAAGGTCCCCAATTCTGGTGGTTGATGACGAGGAACGAAACCGGATTCTGCTTTCGGAAAGGTTGGGTCAGCTCGGCTATGAATCCGAAGGCGCCGCCGATGGTTATGAAGCCCTCGCGAAACTGAAATTGGGTTTCGATCTGGTATTCCTGGACGCAAAGATGTCGGGGCTGGATGGCTACGAAGTCCTGGACCGCATTCGAAACGGAGAACATAGTTCTGACATCCCGGTCGTTATGGTCACCGGACTCGACAGTGCAACGGACAGGGAACGGGCGGAGAGTCTCGGCGCCGATGATTTCATCGCAAAACCGATCGATTGGAATGAAGTAGGTGAAGTCCTGGAAGCGCATCTTGGGCAGGTAAAGAAGGGGGTCGAGAAAAACGAAGAATATTCGGGATTGGAGGACCAGTGGAACGATTTGAGCAAGGAGGAACTTCGGAATGCACTTCGCGAGACCGCGAAGGCGCAACGGGAAGCACATTATGCCCACCAGGAGACTGTGAAACGTTTGGCGATTGCTTCGGAATACCGCGACGAAATGACCGGGGCGCATGTCCAGAGAATCGGAAAGTATTGTACTTTTCTCGGAGAACTGCTCCATCTGCCGCCGGGCGAGGTCGAAACTCTTAATTTTGCCAGCCGTATGCACGATATGGGCAAAATCGGGATACCCGACAAAATTTTGCTGAAACCCGGCAAACTTTCTTCGGACGAATGGGAAATCATGAAGTCTCACACAGAAATCGGGGCCAGGATTTTAGGAGGTTCAGATTCAAAAGTCCTCCAGGGCGGGGAAACTATCGCGAGAACTCACCATGAACAATGGGATGGATCCGGATATCCCGAAGGTCTGGAAGGCGAGGATATTCCGCTTTTTGGCCGGATATGCGCGGTCGCTGATGTTTATGATGCCCTCAGCGAGAAACGTCCTTACCGCGATCCTCTCCCGGAGTCGGAAGCGCTGGAAATCATGAAAAGCGGTCGTGGGGCGCATTTTGACCCGGAGATATTCGATCTGTTTATTGAGAATTTGGATCAGATAAGAGAGATCAAGCAGGAATTCCAGGAAGCTCCCCAGATGGATTGACAAAAACAAAAAAGGAAACTAATTATAACGGTTGTCAGCGCTGGCTGTACGGGATCCAAAGTTTGTACTGAACATTGTCACTGCACAAAAGAGGAGAGAGCCGGATGGGAGACAAACAGACGGTTATGGACGAGAAGGTAATCGGCAGGTTTCGCAAAGTTTTCTACGGGTCGGCGGGGTTGAGCGCATTCATCGTGTTGCACCTGGTAGCTCTCGGATTCTTCGGAAGCTTGTCCCTGTTGGTGAGTGTTCTTCTTGTTCCGATGCTGTTGTGGTCTATTGTTGTTACGGTATATGCCTTCCGCGCCGTAATGGATCTCGCACAAGAACAGGCGCAGACGATAAAGGATATGACCGACCGGGATTCATTAACGGGTGTTTTCACGTCAGAATATATGCGAGAACGCCTGAAAAAAGCACGTGAGCACGCGTTCGAAGTAGGGAAGGCTGCTGCTTTTTCCTACCTCCGCATTATCGGGCTTGAGCGTATTAATTCCGAATTTGGCCATGCTGTCGGGGACATTGTGCTTTGTGGCATGGCCGAGGAAATTGAGGATGTAGCAGGCGAAGACGGTGTTGTAGCCCGGCTCGGCGGGCAAGAATTTTCTATGCTGTTGCCCGAAACGAGTCTGGGAGATGCGAAGGAAAAAATGCAGACTCTGCGCCAGAATATTAAGGAATTTGAACTCGAACTGGGCGAACGCGGCCATATCACCGGTATGGATGTCAGGATAGGAATCGCCGGATATCCCTGCGATGCCGAGACCCCAGCCGGAATCACTCAGACCGTGAGCATAGCTGCCGATGGACGGGAATTAGAGGCCGGAGTCCGAATCATCGGACAGGAAGGTGTTGTGGGGACCGAATGAGGGAAACATCCTGCGAACCTTCAAGGTTGTTTCGGAACTGGAGTCTGGCAAACTCAGCAGCATGGCCGAGGCCCGCCGGAACTACGGCATTGGCGGCGGGTCGACGGTTGCCAACTGGCTGAAGAAATACGGCAAGAATCATCTCCTTGGAAAGGTTGTGAAGGTAAAAACGGTAGAGGAATCCATCGTCCCGTATATTCTCCTGCAAGCCTGCTCGGGACGATTTGTGAATCGGGCGGTGCGATCTTCAGCAGCAAAGCCTGACGGTACCAATACGTAAACGATTTTCGGCAGATCTATCGACGTTGGGGGGGAAGCAGAGGAGGGTTTTATCTTGTTGATAATGTAATAAATAGGACACCCCGATGAAGGGAAAGGGGACCGAACCCCGTTGTCCGGGCGACGAATAATATAAAGCCTGAAGGTTTTAGAGGAAGTTACATACGTTGAGTATTACGTAATTGCACTTGTGTGTCAAGACTTTTTTGAGGAGAGGAATTTGCGCTGTGGGTCCCTTCTGGTGCTGATAGCCGGACATTTCCCGAAAATCGTGCTGCCTGTTCCCATTGCACCGAGCGCAAATTCCTCAAGTTTCCTGCGGAAAAGTCGTTAAAGGTTGTTGTAACATAAACTTATGTCTGGTCTCAATCATTCTGTAAGC
>JAGXLK010000714.1 GCA_018334735.1 Planctomycetota bacterium
TTTCCAACACAATAATGCACATGCTTTTCTGAGTCGAGTCCATATTTCCCGGTTGGCCGCCAATTGGTTCGCCGTGTGCTCACTGGGTATTTTCCATTCCCGACCGTGGGCAGGTAATGGTCCTGTCAAAACTTTTTTAATTTGAACCTGAAAAGTGGATTCCCACGAGGTTAACTAAGATTATGCAGCCGGACGCTTTCAAACCATGAAAAAGGTCTGGCAGTCGCCATATCTGCCCTGGCTGCTCATCTCTCTGGGCATCTTCTTGAGGCTCAAAAGTTTTTGGGCGGTCCGTTCCCTCTGGTTGGATGAGGCGAGTCTGGCTCTGGACGTGTTGCAAAAGAACATGTCCCAGTTAATAGGAACAGGGATAAACGCACCTGATGGATTCTTGGCTCCCGTCAAACTATTCACTCTGGCCGGTGGTGGCCACGAACTTGTTCTGAGATCCATCCGCTTTTGGGCAGAACAATAGCACTGGCACTTATCTATAAATTTGGTAAAGACGTTTTTGATGAAAATACAGCAAAGATAGAGCTTTTATTTTTTGTGATTTCTCCTGCGATGATCTATTTTTCCAGCGAGTTTAAACAGTATTCCACCGATGCTGCTATCACTTTGTTGCTTTATGCCACGGTATTCATGTATTCGCGGCGAAAAAACCCTGACTTGGAAACGGGCAGCAGCCCTTGCTGTGGGGGGAGCAGTGGTCCTCTGGTTCTCTCATCCCGCGTGTTTCGTGCTGCCCGCCATCGGCCTGGTAACGTTTATCCATTTTGGGGACGCCTTATACTCTTTCTCGTTCCGATGCTTTTCTTACTCGTCGCGTGTGGCGTGCCCTGGCTGTGGACTCACGAGAAAATGATACCGGCAGCTGCCATCATTGCTTTTTTTCTGGTGCTTCACCCGCTTTCCGAAACCCTTGCACGGACGATTTCGCCCCTTAAGAGGGAAGAACTCCGGCCTGTTCTCAAAAAAGTCTCGGAGCACAAAGAATCTGACTCCCCCTTCTACGTTTACTACGGCACCGAAAGAGCCTTCCAGTACTATCAACCGAGGTATATGACCGAATAGCTTTCTGGGCATCCCCCGCTGGCAGCCTTGCCGTTGCCTCCTATTTTCCTTTTTTTTGCAAGATTCCATACAACGATTCAAATTGGGGTATGACATTTTCAAAACTATATTTCTGGACCCCTTTTGCTGCCGCGCGGCCGAGGCGGCATGCCAAATCTTCATCTCTTAAAAGTCTTTCAATTGCTTTTGCCAAAGCAGTGCTATCCGCTGGGGGGACAAGAAAGCCCGTTTTACCATCGGCCAGAAGTTCGTTAACTCCATCTACGGAGGTCGCTACAATGGGTTTCTTCAAAGCCATGGCTTCCATAATAACGTTAGGCATCCCCTCATACAGCGAGGGAAGAACGAACACATCAGCCTCCGCCATCAGGTCGAAGATATCAGTGCGAAAACCCAAAAAATCAACTTGATTTTTCAATCCCAGATCTTCAGTAAGGGTCCTGAGCTCAGTCTGCAGAGAACCCTCTCCTGCTACCAGGAGTGTCAGGTCCGGGCAATTTTCTTTGAGTTTCCGGATAGCGCATAGCAAATACGAGTACCCTTTTTGCTTTTGCAATCGCCCTGCAGCCAGAAGACAAGGAGAACTGTGATGCGGAAAAGAGTTTTTATTTCTAATCGTTTTGAACTCTGAGATATCGATGCCATTAGGTATGAAATGGATGCTATCGGAACGGCCGGTGCGCCGCAGAATCTGACTGCCAACCTGACGAGAATTGACCAGGAGCACGTCAGCCAGGCGAGTGAATATCTGAAAGCTAACTCGATCAAACAGTGACATAAGGACATCTTCGTACTTGAGCGAAGCGGGCGAATTGCGTATTCCAGCCACCACGCGGCATTCGAGTCCTGAGGAGGCGAGGCAGGCAAGGCCACTGGCATAGCAAAGCCATGCATGGACAACATCAGGCTGCGTATAACGGATGATGCTCCTCAGTCGGCCAACCAGATGGGGGTACTGCCATTTGTCTTTTTTGCACAAGCAATAAACCTGTTTGAGACGGGACTTGTCCAGCTTGTTGAAGTTGACCCCGGTGCAGGAAGCCAGGCAGACAGAGATTTCGTATTTTTCAGCATTGAGACGATTAACAGTTTCGACGAACTGTTTTTCGGCACCGCCCCCTCCGAGAGAGTTTATAACATGCAGTATTTTCATCTATATTGCCCACACAGGGTCAAAGTTTTCGCAATTCTCACTCGTTGTTTCGGGGCAGGTGCATTTTTTCGGTTATTCTTGCCCATTTTTCAGCGCACTCAAGTTCTTTCCCTGTTCCGCATTTCCCAGATCCTCCTGATAAAAGCCTCCCAACGACCTCTTAACCATGTTCCTATATACAAGGGTAGTTTAACTGAATTCCACAGTAATTTAGCGTGCTGGCAAATTTTAAGGTTACCTGTTTCGACGAGTTCGTATCCCATTTGTTTGATTTGGCGCCGTAGCAACTTTTGTAACAACCATATCTCTTGTGGCGGAAGTTCCTTCTGCCATGCCGTAATACGGCTCTTCTCAAGGGGCTTATCAATTAATGGATGCAGAGGTTGTTGCGGTTGTGGTATTTGGTCCACATATCTCGTATTCACACTATCGAGGACATCCTCAACACTCAGAAACTCGAGCACATTTGATATTTCCTTTTCTGGTGAAAGAATCAGGTTCTCATATTTTACG
>JAGXLK010000715.1 GCA_018334735.1 Planctomycetota bacterium
TAAAAAAGGGAGCCCCTTTCATTCTAACGATCCCGAACAGGAGCTACAGATTATTACCTGGCCAGAGACTCTGGAACAGGTTTCACGTCAGGGAATATGTTTTCAGGGGCCTGAAGAGGACACTTCATGCCGAGTTCGAAAATGTGGAAGTCTTTGGTATCAGAGGGAACCGAGAAATCCAGAAAGTTGAAAAAGATAGAGTCAAAAAGAAACGACGATTGACGGCGCTCGCACCGTGGGGAGTAATAAATCTTGTGCCGGAGTCTGTGCAGTTTGCTTTTTTGAAATTTTTCCGACTTGTTGCCTCGCGGGAAGTATATGAGAGCGGTGACTTTGCCACAGAGTATAGCGTAAACGACTATTATGCCAGCGAAGACGCGGTTGACGAGAGTCTGGATTTGCTGGGGATATGTAAAAGGGGTTGACTGGCGATTTGGGCTCAATGGATACAATCGAAATAGTGGAGATCAAAGTCAAAAACTTACCGTTGCGATTTTTCTTCCCCGTTTTCTGGCCGGAAAGGCATATTGAGCAATGAATGGGAAGCGACGCGTCTTGACTTTTTACCCATCAGCCAAAATGGGCGGGGCCTTTAAGGTGCATTGTCGTTTGTTGGAAGCGGCGTTGCATGAAGGGTGGGAGGTGCACTACATTTCGACTCAAGAATTCCCGCTTCCAGACTCTGGAAGAGTGCATTTTCACCCTGTGAAATGGCCTTTCGGAGATGGAATTCTGTTTTATGTTTATTTCCGTTGTATCCTTGCTTTGAAAGTATTATATCTGGTGTTAGGAGGCCGTTTTGATCTGATCGTTTCTTCCTGTGAAACGCTTTCGGCTGTGTCATCTGTCGGTAAAACATTGGCCGGAGTCCCGCTGTTCACGTTGGTGCAGGGATATTTGCCGGTATTTGAACGGTCTAAAGGTTTTTCGCCCGTGGTAAAATGGATTTGTCGGGTTTTGGGGACAATTGGTTTGTATTTTTCCGATACTGTTTGCTGCGTTAGCCACGATCTGGCGGAGCGAATTCGCTCTCATTATGTAACTCGCTCCAATATTGAGGTTATTCACAATTACATTGATATGGGCCATTATTCTGTTGTCGGTTCCACAGAGTTTCGCTCCGAACTTGGTCTGGACGATGACACGTACCTGATAGGTTATCTGGGGAGGCTGGTTCCGCTGAAGAATGTGGAGTTTCTTTTGGAATCGTTTGATTGCATGGAATACAAAGATGCCCGGCTGACAATTGTGGGAGATGGCCCCGAGAAGACGAAACTTGTGGAAATTGCAAAAAGGAAAAACATTTTTGAAAGGACCCATTTTGTGTCCTACCGTGATGACGTTCCTGATATAATGCGCAGTCTGGATCTTCTTGTTCTGCCATCTTTTCATGAGGCTTGTCCGTTGGTTTTGCTGGAGGCTTTAGGATCGGGTACGGTGTGTTTGGGCTCGAGGCGGGGAGGAATTCCCGAAATACTCAAATATGACGAATTATTGTTCAATCTTGATAATCCGCAGAAGTTGGGTGAGAATATTGACAGGCTTGCTTCGGATTCTGGATACCGTTCTCAGGTCAAAAAACTTTCTGGAAAAAGGCGGAAAGCAATGAGGGTGGATTGGGAACCCCTTATGATGAAGGCGTTAAGGCGTTGCGCGCGCCGCCCACTCCAGCTGTAATTGCTCTTTTTCTGAGAATTGAGAAGGGTAAGAACGCGGCGAACTGAGCGAGTTTTTCTCTGCATTCGATATTACTTTTTTAAGTGAAGATCAACGTCATAAACCATGAATATTTCTGTTGTTGGTTACGGATACTGGGGTAAGAATTTGGTGCGCAATTTTGACGACCTCGGTATGCTTTACGCGGTCTGTGACTGGGACCATTCGCGCAGAGAAATCGCCGCGCAAAAATATCCCGACGCCCGCTTTTATTCCGAATATGACGAAGTGCTGGCCGATGCGGCCGTCGACGCCGTCGTCCTGGCCACTCCGGCCGTCAGCCATTTTGAAATGGCCCGGCAGGCCTTTCAGGCCGGGAAAGACCTCTACGTTGAAAAACCCCTTGCCATGAACGTGCAGGAAGGACGCGAACTGCAGGAGATGGCCGAGGAGAACGACTGTATTCTGATGGTGGGACATATCCTGCGTTACCACCCGGCCGTGATGAAACTCGAGGAACTCGTCCGCCAGGGTGCTCTCGGGCAGGTGCGCTACCTCTACTCCAACCGCCTTAACATGGGCAAGATCCGTACCGAGGAGAACATCCTCTGGAGTTTCGCCCCTCACGATATTTCGGTAATGCTTGCGATCTCCGGCGAGGAACCCTCGCGCGTCTCCTGCGGCGGCGGCTCGTATGTCAGCGAAGACGTCGCCGACGTCACCGTCAGCCAGTTTGTCTTCCCCGGCGGTCTCCGGGCGCATATCTATGTCAGCTGGCTCCATCCTTTCAAAGAACAACGACTCGTCGTAATCGGATCGGAGAAGATGGCGGTCTTCGACGATACCGCGGAACAGAAACTCGTGCTCTACCCGCACAAGGTTGAATGGAAAGACCATCTGCCCTCAGCCGTGAAGGCCGAAGGGGAAGTGGTGGCGATCGATGACGGGGAACCGTTGCGGCGCGAGTGCCAGCATTTCATCGATTGCGTGGAAAACCACACAACGCCCCGAACCGATGCGACGGAAAGTATACGCGTTCTGAAAGTGCTCGATGCCTGCCAGCGTTCACTGAAACTTCTCTCCT
>JAGXLK010000716.1 GCA_018334735.1 Planctomycetota bacterium
GGAGAAGGACAGTCGTTTCGGATTCCGGCCCTCGAAGAGTTATCTTGATTTCCAGTGCTGGTATGGTGCGGAATTTATCCGGCGGGGGATCGGGTTGTATTTCGACAATACCTTTCCGAAAGGGGCCTCAAATCCGTATCTGAGCACCGCCTATCGCGACGAACAGGGCCGAATCCACAGCAGCGCTCGGATGTGGTGGCATCGGGAGTATTTGAAACGCATCTGGGTGCTGCATCAGCAACTCGCCCCCGCGGCCACCAAACCGATCATGATGTTCCACATGACAAACAGCCACATGGTGCCGTACATGACCTTCGGCCAGACGAATCTGGATCTCGAGTGGCGGTACGGACCGCGTCCTGCGCAGGCGAAATACAGCCCGGATTTGCTGCGGGCGGAATCGATCGGCCTCCAGACCGGCAATATCCCGCTCGTTCTGGCCGATACGAAACCAAAAGTGGGCAATGTGCCCCCGATGCAGATGAAACAGGCCAACCGCACGAAGTCAGGCGTGATGTGGGTTCACGAGATACGTTTCCGCGGCGGTTCGAGAGCTGTTAACAGAAATATTATGGATTTTGGATATGGTCTGGATGACTGCAGTATTTTCAATTACTGGGATGCCAATCCTGTGGTGAAAACCAGCGATCCTAACTGCAAATGGTTGCTGTTGAAGCGAAACGATAAACTTTTGCTATTGCTGTGCACGTGGGCTAAAAAGAAAAGCAAAGTTGAGGTTGATATCGATCTGGAAGTTCTGGAAGCCGATCCGTCAAAAGCGATTGATGTCGAACACCCTGAAGCCGATGAACTTGACAGCATGCTTGGTGACATCGATGATTTGGAGGGCGATGCTCTGGGCGAGGGGATGGACGTTAAACCCGACGACAAACTCATCAAGTCCCCCAGTGCATGGCAGGGGAAAATTGAATTCACCGCGGCGGAGGGAAAATTGAAAGTCCCGCTTGACCGATTTGGCGTACGCATGATTCGCCTCGAATAAGAACAGATTCCCTTTCCGACTCAATCACAGTAGTCCCTTGTGTCTCTTCAGTCCCTTCCGTCCGTTGTTATTTGTTTCACATGGCAAGTCTCGCCGATAGCGTATAAACTGTTGTCCTTTCCAAGTTCGGTTCGCTATTAGAAGTGGAGCAACCTCAAATGAAATTTGTGCCTTCCAGTGTGCTTGTCAACGATGCATTTGAGCGCGGATACGCTGTGCCGGCATTCTGCGCCTGGGACAATTTTGTTTTTGAAGCGGCGTTCACCGCCGCATCGGAGCTTTCCGCTCCCATTATGACGATGCAGGGGCCGGGGTGGTTGAAAGTGACTGCGGCCGATCTTATCGTGAATGTCGGAGAAGCCGTTCTGGATTGTTCTCCGGTTCCCGCTGCAATTCATCTCGACCACGCAGGTTCCATCGATCTTGTGAGTCGTTGTCTGAATGCTGGTTACACCTCGGTCATGCTCGACTTTTCGACGCGGTCGCTGGAGGAGAATGTGGAAGGATTGCGGCAAGTCGTTGAACTGGCAGCTGAAACGGGCGCGACGGTGGAAGGAGAACTGGGAGCAGTCGGGCGATTCAGCACCTCGGGGGAAAAAGGAGGGAATGAGGAACTGACCGATCCTGACGCGGCCGCGAAATTCGTCGAAGAGACCGGAATCGATATGCTGGCTGTTTCAATCGGCAACGTTCACGGAATTTACACCGGGTTGCCGGAACTCGATTTCAGCCGCCTGGAGCAGATCCGCCAGAAAACGGGTATTCCGCTTGTTCTTCACGGCGGTTCCAGCACGCCGGTGGAAGATCTCCAGAAAGTCATCTCGCGCGGAATCTCGAAAGTGAACGTCTGCACTGAGTTCGTCATTGCCGTTCAGGACGCGATGCTGGAAGATCTTCAGAAAGAGGACCGCCCCTGGATGACAGGGACTATCAAGAAAGTAAGAGATGTGTTGAAGGAAGAGTTTAAACGCTGGATAGTGGCCTGTAAGGCTGACGGCAAAGCCGATGGACTGCCTGCTTCATAAAAAACGTCTGTTGCAGAGCTTCAAGTTCTGACGCTAATCAGGTGTCCTATCTGTTCCGACAAGAAGTCCGTTAAGTCGCTTCTGTCACTTCAGCAGTTCCTGTTGCGTTTCTCAGGGCGCGATGCTATCTCCACGAATTTGTGCCGCCGCCCAGACGAACCAATCACGACCGTAGGGATGGTAAGGAGCGTGGTTTCTATCGCCCCTGAGCGGACCCTGACGACTCCATATCTGCAGGTCGATATCGGAACCGAAAGCGTTTTTCAGTGATTCCACGCCTCCCTCAATCAGCAGCACGTTTCCCGTCCCGTCATGCGGGATATCGTATGGGTCTCGCTGGTAACCCCGCCCGCGGACATCGCCCGCCAGAATCCGCAGTCCGGTGTATTTAATGCAGCGATTGTCCGGGTCAAACCAGGTGACCCGAGAATACTGGTTCTGAAACTGTCGTAGAGTGGGGGAGAAGCCGACTTTGTCGGTTCCTGCGTACATCGGCAGCCAGTTGACCGAGTAGTCTACGTTCCAGGGGTCCCTGCCGTAATTTTGTCCGTGTTGTTTCCGCCCGGGGCAGTAGAAGTTATCGGATCCGGAAATGTACTTCTGGTAGAGAAGTCCCAGCCCCATGCGTTTCTTGCCCGGTTCGCCGTCGTTATTCCAGTTCCAGAGGGTATGGCACTGTGCGTTTCCCCCCGCATCATACCAGGGAAGT
>JAGXLK010000717.1 GCA_018334735.1 Planctomycetota bacterium
TCGCTTTCTACCCAGGCTTCCCAGGGATACCACCTGTCAATTGGGAAAGCTGCTGGCTCCTGCTCCGCATATCCAATTGCGTTCAGTCTGACGCTTTTCTCTTCCGATATCAACGCACCCTCAGTATGTAAATCGCCGTCTCTCCAGAAATAAGTACTGGTATCACTGATTGCATAAAGTAAGGGGGACGTACCATCGCATCTCGTTGATCAGGCTGTATTTACGTATTTTATGGGGCCTCTCAGAGGCCTTAGAAGCGATTTTTACCCCCCTTAAATCAAGCGTAACGGGGCGGATCTCCTGTGCGCGCCATGTGCTCTCCTCGTCCTCCTCGACCGGGGCGAGTTCAACGCGCCGCCGGCCGAGCCGCCCTCTCTCGTGGCAGAAAGCATAGGAGCATTTTACCGGCTGGGGGGCGGGTTTTAAAGAATTACTCAGGCCGATCGGACAATATGACAGGCGAACAAACATCTGATGCGAGGTCGTCGGAGATCATTTTACGGCGGCAACGGGTGGTGGGGAATTGGGGAAACTGGTAGATCATCCATTTTTGGCCTACTTCATGTTCTGCCGCTCCTATTCCTTTGCTCGCCCATGAACCTCAAAGAATAGTTCCAGATCCTCTTAATCTTCGTCACCTTTGCTGTTGCTGTCTTTGTCCTCCGTCTTGATTGCATACTCCCCTTCGTGGCGTTCATACATGGCATTTGCCAGCTTTGCTATTGGTTCGGGAACCTCATCATCAAGTGCAATCTGGCGCAGTAAGCCGGATCGTTCATCGATGTCTAAATCCTCCAGAGTATGCAAAGCCTGTTTCGCAATCAGGTAACCCTCTACTTTGTCCCCATTGCTGGTCCGCCACTGGATCTTTGAGTGATCACGCACCAGCTCCATCAATTTGGGAACATCTTCCTTTCTGGCCACGAACATCAGCAAAGCATTCGCTTTTTTGATAGGATCGTGGCTTTCAAAGGCCTGTTTTTTTATTTTTTGTCTCATTTCGGGGTAATCAGGCATATACCCTTTGTAGATTTCGGCATGGTGGAAAGCTGAGGCAAGGGCAGAAGGCATCAGGCCAGCTTCGTAATATATCTTGTCGGTTCTAAGCGCTTCTTCCAAAAGAGACTTCGCAGTACGCGGATGGTATCGATAAAGCAGCCAGCCACTATCGCCTCCTATTGACCGGCGTTTGAAGAAAGAAACAAGCTCTCCGTCTTCCTTGCTTCTTTCGTACAGGGATCTCGACACCGGACGCGGCGCTGCGTGCATCAAGGCCAGGTGAAACCGGTGCCAGTATTCTCGTCCCTCACCATGCTTAAACGGCACGTGCTCGTCCACCTCCCGGAGCTGGATGAGGATGCTGTTGCCCATGGTTTTATCGTCAGATTCCTCGGGGGCATACGACTCATCGAACTCATCGCGGGCCTCGCGTCCGACCCGGTATTGGGCCCCCGACGCCCGGAGCACCGAATCGCCCGAACAGTCCGCGAACAGATCCGCCTCCACCCGGTAGACGCACTGACGAAAAAGTCTCTGTCCACGATGTCCACCTGGTCCACAAGGTCCACCCGTGTCTATTCGCGGGACGTGCTTTTCAGGACCTCCTTTATCCGCTCCGACAGTTTACTGGAGATCTCGATCATCCCCACATCGGACGGGTGGAGCATGTCCCGGCTCAGGCCCGAGAAACTGAGCAGATCGGGCCCGCTGACGAAATGGACGTTCTCGTGGGAGGATTCCTCACAGATCTCCCGCAGGGTATCCCGATATTGGCGGGTCCTCTTGTGCTGGGGACTGTTCGTCCAGTGGTCCCCGATCCCCCACGGAAAGACGCTGATGCAGAAGATGGGGGCTTCGGGGTGGCTTTTCGCCAGAGCGTTCACCATGTAGGTGGCGCGCCGGCGGAACTGTTCGACCGAGAACTGGTTGCCCAACATGTTCACGGAGATCTCCAGGACGCACAGGTCCCAGGACCGGGCGGCCATGTAATCGGCCACGGCGGCCTGGCAGAAGGCCGTGCCGCTGCTCCCCAGGTTGACCAGGTCGTGGCCCACCCGCCGGGCCGTCAGGGAGTTCCACGCCAGGTCGGTCCGGCTGGCCGCGTGTCCCTCCGTGATGGAAGTGCCGTAGCTCATCATCACCGGCGGCAGATCCTCGGGTTGGGGCGGGCGGATCTCGCCCTCGATGCCGCTGAAGGTCAACTCTCCCCCGCTGAGCACGATCCGGCAGAGGCGGTTGGGAAACCGCCCGGCGGGGATCTTATCTATCAGGTTGTAGAACAGGCCGTGTCCCCGGGGCTTAACAGGCCGGGCTTCACCCCCGGGCCGCAGCCGCGCGCTTCCGCAGAAAACATCCCCCCAGTAAAAAACGATATTCGCCGGCTTGGTGGACTGCAGGTGGAGTCTCACGTTCTCGGGCTTCTCCCCCTCCTTCAGCACGAAGCGGATCTCGCTGTGCCGGGCATAACGCATCTGGTCGCCACCGCTTTTGTCGCTGTGTTTGTTCTTCTCGGTCAGCTTCGCCCGCACGTTGCTCGGAAGACGGTAGAGCCTGACGCCTTCCCCGTCCTCGGTCGGCTCGACGCCGGCGAAGTTGTGCAGTTGTACTTTCTCCAGAAAAGCGGGCAGCTCGGTGACTTCTGCGGCCATCAGCGGGGTAGCTATGCACAGCAGAAGCGTGGCCAGGCAAATTCCGAACATCCGCGCAGAATGCATGAAGATGGTCCTCCTTGATCCC
>JAGXLK010000718.1 GCA_018334735.1 Planctomycetota bacterium
TCGAGGACAGGAAAGGTTTCTCAAGCATTTACGTGGCCCGAAGTGCCAATGGTATTGCGGATTGGAAGATCAGTCCGGAGCCAATTCTGAGATACGGCGAACCCGAGATGCGCTACGAGAGGCTGGGATGCGAAGACGCGCGGGTGACCTACATAGAAGAAGACGATGAGTATTACATCACCTATGTGGCCTATTCCGGAAACGGCCCTGCTGTGGCGCTGGCGCGCACAGAAGATTTTGAAGAAGCGGAAAGAGTGGGGCTTATCCTGAGTCCGAGCAACAAGGACGCGGTGATGTTCCCGCGCAAGATCAACGGCCATTACATTGTTCTGCACCGTCCGGAGGCCGGTCAGATCGAGCATATCTGGAGCGCGCAATCTCCGGATTTAATCCACTGGGGAATGCCGCATTGCGTATTGCCGGAACGGGGAGGGCCCTGGTGGGATGGCGTGAAAGTCGGGGCCGGTCCGCCGCCTGTATTGACTGATGATGGCTGGTTGCTGATATACCACGGAGTGAAAATGTTCGGGGGGAGCATGGTCTACCGGGTTGGTATGGCCCTGCTCGATCGTGAGGAGCCTCATCACGCTCTTGCAAGGACACCTGGGTGGGTTTTTGCGCCCGAAGCCGAATACGAGGTTCGGGGTGTTCTGCCAAACGTTGTCTTCCCGTGTGGGGCTTTTAAGCGCGGTGACGAACTATGGATGTACTACGGCGCCGCCGATACCAGCATCTGTCTCGCAAGGGCTTCACTGGCAGATATACCGCTGGCTATGCGAACCGGCGAATAATTTATCAAACGTCTTCGCTTTCGTTTTCCGACTCTTTGTCCCGGTGAATCGAGTCTTCACATCGTTTCATCCAGGCGATGATGAAAATGCTGATGATGGTTACGAACACGCCCAGGAAGTAGTAACCGAGTCCAATAGCCGTCCCCACGGCCGTAAGCACCCACAATCCGGCCGCAGTCGTCAAGCCCTGCACAGAACCGCGTCGGGTAAAGATAACACCACCGCCAATGAATCCGACCGCCAGCAACATACTGTGCAGGAGACGGAGAATATCGCCGTCCGGGAAATCGTGTTTAAGATTAAGTGCGATCAGGGAGAACAGGCAGGCGCCTATGGCAATCAGAATGTGGGTTCGTAACCCGGCCCCTTTCTCCTTGAGTTCCCGCTCCCAACCGATGATTGCGCCACTCAGTCCGGCGGCCAGAATTTTTAACGCGTATTCGATATAGACCAGCATTACGCCCATTTAACTGACTCCATTGTTTGTCTGCAGAGCAGGCAAATACTACTAAGATCTATAACCGGAAAACCCTGCTTGATGCAAACTGTTTCTGGCCCCTCAATCTTTTCCGGATTGCAGAAAGGTGTGTCCGGCCGGTAGAATTCGTAACGATTCAGTTCCTTTTTCACATTTTGTGGGAGAAAATCGTGACGACAAAAGTGGGATTTATCGGAGCCGGCGGAATTGCGGGCGCTCATATGCCGAACGTGGACGCGAGAGACGATACCGAAATAACGGCCATTTGCGATATCAATGAGTCAACGGCTCAGGATGTTGCCGAACAGTTCGACGCCACGCCGTATACGGATTATAAGGCGATGCTGGGAGCGGAAGATCTGGATGCGGCTTATGTCTGCCTGCCTCCCGCAGCTCATGGGACGATCGAAATGGATCTTGTCGAGGCCGGACTGCCGTTCATGATCGAGAAACCAATCCACCTCGATCTCGAGCAGGCCGTCAGCGTTGCAAAAGCGGTCGAGGACAACAATCTCGTAACCTGCGTCGGTTACCAGGCCCGTTACGCTCCGCAGACAGACAAAACTGTTTCCTATGTGGCGGAACATCCGGCAACCCTGGTTGAAGGCTGGTTCGTGGGCGGGATGCCCGGCACTGCCTGGTGGCGCCAGAAAGATATTTCCGGTGGGCAGGCCGTCGAGCAGACGACTCACATATTCGACCTGTCTCGACGAATCGTGGGCGATGTGGAAAGCGTATGTGCGTATGGCTCCACAGGTGCGATGGAAGATATCGAAAACTATGATATTGAAGATGCGTCCATCGCTCTGCTCAAGTTCGAATCGGGAGCCGTGGGCCACATCTGCAGCGCCTGTGTTCTGAACGACGGGGGAATGCGACAGGTCGGTCTTAAAATCCACGGGCGGGATTATAGTGTCGATTACACCTATTCTTCCCTTGCACTCGATAGCGCCGATGAAGAATGGGACGAGGATTATTCCGGAGCGCTTGGGCCTGCAATGAAAGAGCTCGACTGGACATTCCTTGAAGCGGCAGAAACCGGCGATGGAAGCGAGATCAGATGTGACTACGGGGAAGGTCTGAAATCTCTCGCTCTCTGCCTGGCTGTCAACAAAAGCATGGAAACAGGAGAATCTGTCTCTCCGGCAGAGATGCTTGCCGAAGCCGGAATGTGAGGAATTGGTAATGCGGAACAGGATCGCAGGAATCGCCGTCACGACGCTTGCCATCGTTCTGATTGCTTTCGGAGCCCTCTGGTTTGTTTATGAGGCCGAAGATGAAGAAGCCGGCAGTGTGGGATTTTTCGGAAGGAACCCCGTAAAAATCCTCGAATATACCCCATCAGCCGGGTTGCGTTGGAGCAAAAATCATTACCCGGCGCAGTACGAACCTGGGAAAGCCAGAGAAGTAAAATTAAAAGCTTCAGGTTCCGGCGGCGGATTCCTGTCGTTCCAGAGAT
>JAGXLK010000046.1 GCA_018334735.1 Planctomycetota bacterium
GGGATATGAATCGTCTGCCCGGGCTGGTAGAGCGGTTTATCGCTGCTGATCATTACCCGGAAAGACCGTTCGACGGAGATGGTGCGGGAGACGACATTTTTCCCCGCGGCTGATTTTGCGCGCACCCGGAGGGTGTAATCGCCTTCCGACAGGTCCTCGGCCAGTTCTGGCTCAACCCGGGCGTTGCCGTGTTTGTCGGTTTTTGTTGTGCCTTCCCATATCTGTTTCCCACCGGGGTTCACCAGTGCGGCGGATACCTTCGCGTCAGGGACGGGTTTTGAGTTTTTGCCGTCACGCACGAAAAGCCGAAACGACGCGATCTGTCCCGGTGTGGCCGCCCAGCGTCCGTAGACCATAGTTTCCTGTGGCTTAGCGTGACGCGTGGCGATGTGGCGGTCGATTCCGAGCAAGCCGATGGTTATCAGCGCGATGGCGGCGGCGGCGATTTTCCAGAACCGTTTGCTTCCCAGCCAATCTGCCTTCGGTTCGACGGGTTCAGAAGCCATGGTTTGACCCTCCATTCCTTTCTTTTGCGTCTGCGCCGCTTTTATGGTCCTTTCGGCCAGATCTTCGGGAGGAGGAGGTGCATCCCATTCCCGCAGAGCTTCCTTCTGGCGGCGTATCTTGTCCCGTGCCTGCCGGCATTCGCGGCAGCTTTGCAGGTGTTTTTCTACCTGCTCTCTTTCATCTCCATCGAGCAGATCGAAGACCAGGTCATAGAGTTTTTGCTGGACTTCTTCGCACTTCATATATTTTCACTTTCGGTTACTGGTTTTGAGAGACGTCATGAGCTTCGGCGATATCTTCCAGCTGTTTGCGGAGTTTCTGAAGGGCCAACCGCATTCTGGATTTGACGGTTCCCGGAGGTATCTGAACAGTATCGGCAATTTCGGCGTAGGTCATCTCGTGGTAAATCTTGAGGATGAATACCTCTTTCTGTTCGGCGGGGAGTTCGCTGACGGCCTCCTCAATTCGTTCCCCAATTTCTCCCGACTCCACCTGACGGGAAGGTGAGGGGTCGGTTGAGCGCGGTTCCGGAGAACCGTTGAGCGGACGTGAATCTCTGCTTGCTTTTTTGCGCCAGTGCGAGCGACAGAGGTTCGTCGCGATTGTGTAGAGCCAGGTTTTGAACGAACTGTTTCCCCGGAAAGATTCGGCCTTTTGGAAGACCCGCATAAACGTTTCCTGAAAAAGATCCGCCGCGACGGTGCGGTTTCCCGTCAGTTTGTAGAGCAGACCATGGAGTGGTTTTTCATACCGCCTTACCATCGTCTCAAACATGGTCATATCGCCCTCTATAAAGCCCAAAAGAAGGTCTTTGTCGCTCAACTCCGTACGATCCCCGCGATGAGAGCGGCTCTGCGGTGCGGGGGTCGATTCCATTTGTGTCTCCTGTTAAGCGTAGACGCATGGGCCCTCCGAAGCGATCACCAAAAAATGCGAAAAAACAAAAAAGCCAGCCCCGACGGGCAATTCGGCGTGTGCATGATAACTTCTCGGTGGTGGGAACGACAATCAAAACAGCACCGATGGCGGGGAGATAAGGGGAAGAGACGGAAGGGGCATAAGGGACGTCAGGGACTCATCGGAGTGGAGCTTTGTTTCCGCGGTAGCGGAGATCTTAACCCGCTTTTCTCAAGCGACGCCAGTGCTGCAACTGCGCGGAAGGCAAAGGCGGGTGTATTCTTATACCTCAACTGCAGCCTGACAGAGCAGAGAGGCAGAGCCTCTTTCACCAATGTGAAAATTGTGGCGGACTCCCTGTAACTATTGGCAGCTTCTGGTAGTTTATCGTCGGAGAAACCGCCAACTGGCGGCTGGCGCCGCTCCCGCAGGGCGAACCGCCACCTTTCGACTCAGGTTAGCCACTGTGTACCGAGATCAGTTGCGAAATATAGTGCAAAGTTTTTCTGTGCCGCCGTTTATAATAATTATATCTTTAGGTTCGCGAGAAATGCGGGATAACAGTCGAGGCGGACGCGCCCGTTCAGACCGCGGGAACTGCCTCGTCGGCGGCTTCGGCAAGCACTGCCAGGCTCTCATGCAATGCATCTTCTGTGATGCAGAGAGGGGGCGCTATTTTGACGCACTCGCCTCCGACACCGACCGGGGCGAACATGAGAAGACCTTTCTGGAAACACTTCTCGTTGATTCTGAGCGCCAGCTCGGAGTTCGGGGTTTTCGAGCCCGGTTCCACCATCTGGAGTCCGGCTACCAGCCCCCGTGCCTGAACGCAGCCGACGTGATCCGGATGCCGCGTCTGGATTTCTTCGAGTCCTTTTCGAAGGATCGGGCCGAGTGTGGCGGCATTTTCGATGAGGTTCTCATCTTCCAGCGCTTCAATTCCTGCCAGAGCAGCGGCACAACAGACGGGATTGCCGGAGTGAGTTGAGGTCATTGACCCCGGCGCGTACTGGTCCATGAGTTCAGCGGTCCCAAGAACGGCGGAGATCGGAAGAGAACTCGATACGCCTTTTCCGCAGCAGATCAGATCCGGCACGATGTCGTAGTGCTCGAAACAGAACATCTTGCCCGTCCTGCCAAAACCGCTCTGCACTTCGTCCATGATGAGCACGGCTTCATGCTGATCGCACCACTCTCGAAGAGATTGCGCATAAGGCGCGGGTAGAAAATCGGGCCCCACCCCCTGGTAACTCTCCGTCATAACGCCGGCCACATCGTCCGGATCGACGCCCTGTTGTGCCAGAGATTCTTCGAAAAGCTCGAAATGCCTATCCTCGGTCTTGAATCCATCGGGAAAGGGTACCTGGACGAATCCGACGTCGGTGTGCACGATCCAATCTTTAAGTTTTTCCATCCCGCCGGCGAGCTGCGCGCCGAGGGTCCGGCCGTGAAACGCGTTTTCAAAAGTGACGATGACATGTTTCTGTTCTCCGGCCATCCGAACGCCATGGGTACGGGCGAGTTTGATGGCACATTCGGTGGCCTCGCTGCCTGTGGACAGGATAAAAGCTTTTTCGATTGCCTCGGGAGCCACATCCACAAGCTTCTCCGCCAGGTCGGCCCGGGTCTCATGCGGGAAGACGTATGTTGCGAGCAATGGTCTGTCACTCAAATCGCGGATGGCTTTCTGGATCCGCGGGTGGCCGTGGCCGGCGTTGCTCACCAGAACGCAGCTCGACCAGTCGATCCACCGGTTGCCCCAGCGATCCTCCACGTTGAAACCTTCGGCCCGATGCCAGATTATCGGCGGCTGCCCCTGCATGGATCGTGGTTCGACGCGGCGGAGTTTTTCCAGAATCGGGACGGATTCGGGCACGGGCAAAGGCGTTTGGATCCGTCGATATTCGGTGTTAATTTCAGGGACATCAACCGGTTCAATACTGTATTTCCCACCGCTCATGTTTCGCTTTCTCTCATTTCTGAAGTGTGGTTACGTTTCTATTTCGCGCGTTTTCGGGCACTTTAAAATGCAGGTCCGCCATTGCTGTCGCATCGCAAGTCCTTACTCGATCAGGTTCGTCTCTTTAGAACGGGCATCTTCCGCCACGGTTTCGTTACAGCTCGACGATACCGCCTTTTTCGAGGCTTTTGTGGATTCCTTCGGCGATTCGGGTGACTTCGAGCCCGTCGCGCGGTCCGGCATAATGGCCTTCCAGTTCTTCCAGCGTTCCACCTTCTTTGATGTGGTTGACGTGGTCGGCGAAGACGGCGATAGAAGCGACGCCGTATCCGCTGTAAGCCGTTTCTCCGGTCGGGAGGGTCTCCTCGAGGAAAAACACCGGGTTGAACGTGCGATGTCCCCCTTCGGGGGTGGTAAGGCGTGCACCGCGGTCCTGGCTGTCGACTTCTCCGAGTCCTTCCGAACCGACGACGCGTATGCCTTGATTCACAACCGCTTCAAAATCATCGGGAAGGATCCACGACGTATCGAGATGGAAAGAAATGTTGTCTTCGAACTCGATTTTCGCCTCAACAGCGTCCCAGGCATCGACACCGAGGCTTTTCAGTTTCCGGCGTTGACCCGTGGCCCAGACCCGGCGGCCGTTACGTCCGCCGATGCACCAGCGGAACAGATCGATCATATGGACACCGAGGAACCAGGCGGAGCTGGATTTGGGAGCCCAGTGGGGGAACCAGTCGCGGGGCACTTCAATTCGGTCTTCCATCCAGGCGTAACCGTATTCCGGCACTCCGAGTTCGCCGTCTTCGATGGCTTCACGAAGCTGGATGTGGAACGGGTCGAATCGTTTATGGAAATCAACTTCCACCAAGACGCCAGCGTCCTCGGCAGCTTCCGCGATCTCGCGACAACCTTCGACGGTGGTATCGAGTGGTTTTTCCACGAGGGCGTGGCGCCCGGAACCAATGATGTCAAGGGCAATTTCCCGGTGGAGGAAATCGGGAGTGACAACTGTCACGGCATCCAGATCGGCCTCCTCCAGCATCGTCGCGTGATCCGGGTATCCGGTCACGTTGAACTCATCGACACGTTCCTGCCGCAGATCGTCGTCAATCTCCGCCAGTGCGATTTCATCGACCTTTCCCTGTCGCCTGAGCTGTGTGAAGACACGCAGATGCATCAGTCCGAACTTGCCACCGCCGACAATTCCTATATTGAGGCTCATCGTCTTGCTATCCTTCCTTTAAGACATCCTATTTGTGGCAAAGAGCCACATCTTTTGTTATGGACGAGGACAAATCTTCATCAAAGAACGTTCTTCGCCCGTTGGTACCATCTGCGCCATTTTTGTGGATTGCTTCCCAGCGTTGCGAGGGGACCTTTTCCGGTATCCCATTTTTTGCGCAGACGGTCACGGATCGTTTCTGCTACAGGGGGCAACTGTTCGTCTTCCCCGGCAGTTTCAATCGCTTCAAGACCGAAAGGACCGAGGGCCAGCAGGACTTTTGTAGCGCGTTTTTGATTTGTTTTCAACTGTTGGAGGGCACTCCGGGCTTGCTCACGAACGGCTGCAGTTTCCACACACCGCTTCAGAAGCATCGACCCGATTCGTGCGTTGCGGCGCAACAGATCGATCAAAACCGGAAAAGCTACTGATCCGGTATTCGTCAGTTCCTGTGCTCCTGCCATCGCCAGGACTTCCCGGGCCTGAAACGGCGCAAGAGCCGCAAGCCGTTCAAGTTCCGTTTGGGCCTGCCGACGAGCATTCTGGGAATCAAAAGCTCTTACGAGGGTTCGTCGGATCAGATATGCCCGAACTATTCGCAGCTGTCTATCAGATAAATTATGTTCTTCAGCCAGCCTTTTGGCTTTTATGTCCCACGGTAGATCCCGTTCAGTCTCCCCGAGAAGATCCTGCCAACGACCCGGATTCCAACCCTCAAAACCGGACGGAGGAATAGAAAAGGGGATAGTCAGGTGCTCGGGCTTCATTTTCTCTATGTCAGCGCCGGGCCAGGGCCATTGCAGGGCCGCCAGAACCATTTCCGCACGCTCAGGCCCAATAGCGATAAGTTCGCAGATTTTCCCTCGCGCCGTTTTCCACTGTTCTCGAATACGTTCCAGTTCAGATGGAATTTTTTCCGCTTCCACGCTCAGCTGACTTCGGCCTATTATCCTCATTATAGATTGCGTATATTTCTCCCGAAATCCTTCCAGTTCCAGAAAAATCTCAATTGTTTGCGTCCGGCTCAAGTCCGGTTCGGTCGGAACCGAAAGCGTGCCCCTGCCAGTCGATGCCACGGCTGCCCGGGGGGTTCCTTCTGAAAGAACCGCTTCTCGTGCCGCGCGAAGCTTTAGATCCAGAGCGGGCGGAAAAAGCCCGAGATCCAGCAGCCGGTCAACCCCGATGACCAGCGCGAGGAGAGCGAGAAGGCAGAAAAGTGCCGTAAGAGTTTTACGATGTACTCGTGCCACTGGTATGCAATTTTCTCTTGAATCAGTTTCCTGCTGTTTTTCGTGCGTATCGCTCACCGTTCGTCCTTACTTTAACTTTCTGGAATCCGAAGGCGAAGATCTTTCGGATCAATAGCCACATTATCCTTTTGAAGCCAGTCTTGCAAAATCTCAGGCTTCATTTCCGGCAGCAGTGTCTGATCATCACTCGCAAGCGCCGTGGCCAGTCCCGCCGCATGACCTAATCCAATCATTGTACGTGAGAGACGGCACGAAGAAGCCGCAATATGAGAAAATCCGGCTCCTCGGCAGGCAACAATAAGATTGTCGTATTCCTGCGGTAGAAGACAATCGTAAGGGATTCCGTAGGGTTCTTCCAGTTCGGTGGCCCCGCCGCCCTCTCCATGGACATCGAGGGCGTGATCTGCCAGCGCAATCCACCTTTCTGGATCCATTTGACCCGAGCAACCGCGCCTGATTTCGTTTTCTGTGAGGACCGTCCGGGCGACCAATCGGGGCCCTTCTCTAATCCCCGCCATCTCGAAAATATTGGCAAGCCGGTAACCGGTAAAGTTGTGCTCGGTCTGCAACCAGAACCAGTGTCTGTAGACCCTATCCCGACAAATCCGCAACGCCTCAAAGCGCTCCAGCGAGCGAAATTCCCGGCCTTCCATGGTGGGAAGCATGTTGAGATTGAGATCGCCGCAGGGATACTCGTTGATGCTCACCACCGCTTTGTAAGGTTTTTCGCCAACGGTTTCCGGCAGCGGGTCGGGCTCCGAGGAGCCGCAGGGCGTGACGCGATAGCAGAGAGTCACCCCATTCACGAAATCCGAATCCTCAGCCGGCGCTCCCGGTTCATCGTAAACATCGCGGGATTCCGCACCGATGGCCGTCCGGCAGCCGAGTATCCGGCACAACGCGATACCGCCGGTGGCATCGACGAAATAACAGGCCTCGACGGATGTCTCTTCATCTCCGGAACGCAGCACGACATGCTGGACCGCTCGATTATCGGCCACGGCGTCCACCAGTTCGTTATTGAGCCGGATCTCGACACATTGGGTTTCGGCGAGCATCCTCGCCATCTCGGCCGCCATCGCATCGGGCTCGAAGGTTATGCGGAACCATTGATCGGAATCCAGCCCGCTCCGGCGCAGCGTATCGCGATAGCCGATACTGCGGTCGATTTTGGAATAGCCCCACGGTCTATCCGAGCTGTAGAACTTGTCCGTCCGGCTTCCTCCGATGAAGGATGGTTGCGAGGAGAGGCGGTCATAGAGTTCCGCGGGAAACCCCGGTCCACTGACGCCGGGTTCCCAGGTATTGACGCCGCCGCGGGTGCTCGTGCCGCCGAGGACAGGGCCTTTCTCCACGAGCAGCACATTGAGTCCACGGCGTCCGGCTGCCAGAGCGGCTCCAAACCCGCCGCTTCCCCCTCCGAGGACGACAACATCATATTTGGGCGATTGAGGCATTTATCTAATTGCCGGCCGGTGGACTACAAAGTCCAACTCACAGAAACCGGCGGGTTCCATTCTTCACTGAATTCATTTGTCAGCTCATGCATTCCACATAATCATGAGCAAAAGATACACTGCAGCATGACCCGCATTCAGGAAAAAAGATCACAGCCACCGCGAGATCCAGGAACGCAGCCCGCCGGAGGCGCGAACGAGGGCAAGAGGCGTCTCGCAACGTCGTCCGACGGTCAGACTGACCGAGCCGCGGTAGAGCTGATACAGGTGTGAGCGACGGGTCCAACCCATCACCACCAGGTCAAACTCCTCAGCTTTTTCCAAAATGGTCTCGGCTATATTCGTACTCTGGATGGTGAGGGCATGGACGCTATCGGAGGGCATCTCGATCCTCGGCAGGTTGGCTTCGATGAAACCCTCCGCCCGGAAACTGCTGTCGCCTGTTTCGACATTCAGCGCCACGAGTTCGGCATCTTCAGGATCACACATGATGGCCGCCACTTCCATGGCAAGTGCGGCATTGGGGCCTCCGGCTACCGGCACGAGCACGCGTCTGAAACGTTGGTTCCCGGTGCATCCTTTCAGAAGAACGACATCGCATGGGGCACGTTCAAGGAGAGGATCGACGGTGCTTCCGAGTTTGAAGAGGTGCGTGTGATGGTTCCCCTGCCACCCCATCAGAACAAGGTCGGTTCGGTGTTCTCGGATTGCGCTGACGATCCCCCGCGCAATGTTACGGCAATAGCGGATGCTTGTGCCGGTCGGGAAGGGACCTTTCAGGTACAGGGATGCTTCTACGATTGCTTCTTTGCCGCCGAGCGAATAACGCTCCGCATCTTCCAGGGATACCTGTTCCGGGATCGGCACCATATGCAGCAGGTCCACGCGAGCGTCTTTGGCTCCGCACAGCTTGTACGCGTTGCGGGCGAGCATAATGGCATCATCGGCCCTCTCAACGGGGACCAACACCCGGTAACGTTCGCTTGGTGGAGCCTTTTCTTCCTCAAGAACGCGTATCTCGTGTTTGGTCGCAACACAGTGGGATTTTCCGTAGAAAAGGTAGGCTGCAATACCCACAAATATCCAGATGGGCACCGTGATTCCCGCCACCAGACTCCCGTGGAACATCCATCCCGCCAGGACAACCTGGCAGACGATGGCAAGTATGGGAAAAAGGGGGAAAAGAGGCATCAGATAGCCGTATGTCAACTCATCTCCCATGTTGCGGCGAATCTTGATCGCCGAGAGATTCACGAGGAAAAACAAAAGAAGGAACATCATACTCGCACTGGCCGCCACTTCTTTCGTGGGCAAGCAGGTGGCTACGATCAAAAGGAGTATGCCGGTGAACAGAAGCGCCACCGACGGCGTCTTGCGTTTCGGCGAGGTGTGCGCCAGTGCCGAGGGTAACATACGGTCGCGCCCGAGTGCGAAAGAGACCCGGGCGGCGCTGTAGATTGTCGCGTTGAGGGCGGAAGTTGCCGAAAAGATCACAGCGAGTGTCAACAAGAAATCGCCCGCGGGTATGTTCAGCCTCGATACGGCTTCCCCAAAACCTTTCGCGCCATGCGATCCGATCCACTTCCACGGTTCAGACCCCACTCCCGGCGACCCGGCCCGGACGGCAACAATGGCGGCGAAAGCCGTACCGAGGTAGATGAAGGTGACGATCAGAACGGAATACAGCATGGCTTTCGGCAGGTTGCTGCGCGGTTTGATGGTCTCATCTCCGGCCTGGGAAATGACCTCGTACCCTTCGAACGCCACATACGTCAACCCCATTGTCACCAACAGCTGCGACCATCCTTCGGGGAGAAAAGGTCGGAAGTTGGACAGACGTGAGGGGTTGCGAGTTACGACGATAATGCCTGCAATCGCGATGATGGCCAGGAAAAGCGTCTGTCCGAGGGCGAAGATTGCGCCGATGCTTCCTGTGGTGGAAGCGCCCCGGTAGTTGATGTAGAGGAATCCGAGGGCCGCCGCGACGGCGATTGATTTTTCGACGCCGGGCACGAGATTTTCAGGACATCCCAGACCCAGTCCCTGGGCGTATCGGAAGAGATAAATGGCCAGCACGAGGGCATACATGCTTCCGGCGACCGTCGAGGCAAACCATTCCATCCAGCCCGCCAGGAAACTCGGTCCGCGTCCAAAAGCAAGCCGGGCGAAGTTATAGGCCCCGCCGGCGCGCGGAACCGCGGAACTGAGTTCAGCGTAGGACATCGCGGTGCATATTGCCAGCACGCCATTCAGAGCAAACGTCATGACGACCCCGCCGGGACCGGCGATTTGCGTTGCGTTCCCGATCCCGATGAAAACCCCCGCTCCGATCATCATCCCTACGCCCATCATCGTGATGTGGAAGAGGTTCAGGTCGCGGGAGAATTCCGATGATACAGGTTCCTCAGTCATTCTCCTGCTCCAGGGTGTGAATCTCACGGGCGGATCCGTATCCCTTCCGGGCGATGCGATGGATCATCCGGCGGCTCCACAAAACCAGCAACGTCAACACCGCCAGCGCCGCGCCGATGAGCGCACACCCGGCGATCACATCTGCCTCCATAAATGATCCTTCCTGCTATGAATTA
>JAGXLK010000047.1 GCA_018334735.1 Planctomycetota bacterium
TCATACTTCAAGTGCAGGCTGACAAAGCAGATGCAGCACTGGCGCCGTTCCCGAAGGGCGAACCGGCGTTTTCAGATTCAGAAGACACCGTGTGTACTGAGATCCGCCACTCAATGCAGTGTAACGTTTGTCTGTCGTGTCGTTTAGAATAATACTGCTTTTAGGTTCGTGAGAAATGGGGGTTGGTGTTTATCTGTCGGCGTTGCGTCTGCCTTTTGTCGTATTTATCTTTTGCCGTTGCCGGAGTCATTGCGGCCATGTAGCACAGGCTCTCCAGCCTGTGACCCGGCTCGCAGTCCGGCGCCGTTCGCGGTAATCCCCCTCCTTGCTGTTGGCTTTAATCCGCGCAATCTGTGTAATCTGCGGACCAGAAGTCGGTAGTGGGCAGTTGATCGTGGGTCGTTTTCGCGTGTCCTTTCCGCCAGCAGCTCCAATCCCGCGAACGTTGCGAATTATTTGTTTACTGGCACGGTGTGGTTTGGACTGTTGCCGGAAAACGAAGACATATCAAACAGTGATAACGTCAATCAATAATTGATGGAGAAAAACGATGGGTTGGTTATTATTCCCACTTCGGACATTTTAATTTTTACTTGTAAGATCTTTTTGTGCAACAGGTTATATTTGTACGTCAAAGAAAGTCTAAAGTGGCATGGTTGTTGCGAAGTCTTACGACAGGAGTGCAGAAATGGATTGACGCCCTTATCGTCAGAAAAGGTTATTTGTGGATGAGAGTTTGATTTCGTCAGGAGGTGATCTTAAACTTCAGGGCAGATTGAGGAGCGACTTTGGAGCGCACGGCGCCATCCGCAACCGTATATTCCGAGTCTGTTTTGGAATACAACGAGCAACCAGAAGGAAAGGGGTAACGCAGGTGCTGGACCATGGCACGTGGGCGAAACTTGAGCGGGATGGAGAGGGCAGAGTCACCGATTGGCACCCTTTGGGCCATCATTGCGCCGATGTGGGAGCTGTGACAGAGGCATTGCTCAACAGCGCCATCCTCGGCAAACGCCTGGCGCAGCTGATCGGTAGGAATGAACTCTCAAAAGTGCAGGTGGCACGGTTGTCACTGCTTGCTTCGCTGCATGATGCTGGCAAAGTGAATCACGGATTCCAGGATCGCTGGCAGAAAGACCACGGGCCTTTCATCGGACATGTTCGTCCGTTGGTCGATTTTATGGAGTGGGACGGGGAGGAAAAGAGCGCCATCATCGAATCCCTGGGATTAGAACAACTGTTCCAGTGGTTCGAGTCCGAAGAGCATTTTATTGCCATGTTACTTGCGACGTTTTGCCATCATGGCCGCCCGGAAAAACCGGGACCTGCTTTTCGGCCGGAACTCTGGCGGGCGAATCAGCGACGGGATCCAATGGCGGAGCTCCAGGGCCTGGCCAAAGCAGCCGCGCAGTGGTTCCCCGAAAGTTTCGAAGAAGACATTCAACCGTTCCCCGGCGCCACGGAATTCCCGCATGCGTTTAACGGCATAGTTACTCTGGCTGATTGGATCGCTTCCGACTCAACGTTTTTTCCCTTCAGTTCCCCCGGAAAAAAGCGAATAGCCGACGCGCAGGGTTACGCAGACAGGGCGCTACGGAAACTTGGGCTTAACCCCACACCGGCCCGAGAAAGCCTCGGGGGCCAGAGGCCGGGCTTTTCGACGGT
Source organism: Planctomycetota bacterium (assembly GCA_018334735.1). The sequence goes on from JAGXLK010000047.1 coordinate 1,666, forward strand.
CTCCGAATATACCCCTCGCCCCATTCAGGCTGCATGCATGCAACTTCCCGACCATATCGATGGCAGCCTCACGATTTTGGAGTCAGAGACCGGATCGGGAAAGACAGAAGCTGCACTCGTCCGTTTCGTGCAACTTTTCCGGGCTGGGCTCGTTGACGGGATGTATTTTGCATTGCCCACCCGCACGGCAGCCACCCAACTTCACGGACGTGTCGTCGAAGCCATGGAACGCGCATTCCCGGATTCCCATAGCCGACCACCGGTTGTTCTGGCTGTCCCCCGTTACCTTTCCGTTGACAGAATGAGAGGACGGCGTCTGGCGCCCTTTCACGTTTTGTGGGACGACAACGAAAATGACCGCTGGAAATACCGCGGATGGGCGGCCGAAAATTCAAAAAGATATCTTGCCGGGGCAGTTGCAGTTGGCACGATCGATCAGGTGTTGCTTTCTTGTTTGCAGGCGAAACATTCCCATCTGCGCGCTTCAGCTCTAATGCGACACTTGCTCGTCGTGGATGAGGTGCATGCCTCGGACGTTTACATGGGCCGACTTCTTGAAGAAGTTCTGGATTATCATCTCAAAGCAGGTGGCCACGCATTGCTTATGTCGGCTACGCTCGGCAGCGCTGCCAGGAGTACGTTCATCGGGGAAAAAGCTGTCCCGGTATCTGGGTGCGAGGAGGCGAAGACTCTTTCTTATCCGTTTGTTGTTCAAGTTACTTCAGACCGCGAAAAAAGCCAGAGCCTTTCTCCTCGCACCAGGAAAAGCAAAAAAGAAGTCCATATTGAGATCTCCCCGGCAGCTGTGCATCCCGAGAAAATAGCCCGTTTGGCCCTCGATGCAGCGGAGCAGGGAGCACGCGTCTTGATTGTGCGCAACACGGTGGCCGATTGCGTCAGAACCCAATTGGCTCTGGAGTGGCTCTCCAAAAAGCCGTCGTCTCTTTTTCGCGCTGGCGGAATTATAGCACCGCACCACGCCCGTTTTGCCGTTCCTGACCGTGAGAAGTTGGATACGTCTCTGGAGGAAGTTCTCGGCAAAAAGGGTATTGCCGATGGAATTGTCGTAGCAGCCACTCAGACGGTGGAACAGAGCCTCGATCTGGACGCCGATCTCATGCTGAGCGACCTCTGCCCGGCGGACGTTTTACTGCAGCGCTTAGGGCGTCTCCACCGTCACCCCGAGACACGAACTGTCGAGGATCGCCCATCTCACTTCCGGGAACCTCACCTGGTTCTGCTGGTTCCGGAGGAGCGCTCTCTTGCTGAACATATTTCTCTCAAAGGCTCTTCCGGAGGCCAAGCGTTCGGTCCACATGGTTTAGGCACCGTCTACAAAGATCTGCGAGTTCTGGAAGCCACCTGGCGATTCGCCGAAAGTTCCAACCGCTGGGTAATCCCCGATATGAACCGGGAAATCGTGGAATCAACAACTCATCCCGAGATACTGAAACAGATCGTCAAGGACGGGGGCGATATGTGGTTGCAGCATCAGAACTACATTCGCGGCCTTCGCAGTGCCCATATCTCTCACGCGGGCCTGGTCCTTCTCCCGCGGGATAAGCCTTTTGGAACGGAAGGCTTTTCGTCGGAACTCGACGATCAGCTCCAGACGCGGCTTGGTTTGAACGATCGACGGGCCATATTATCGGATCCTGTTGTGGGCCCTTTCGGTGAAGAAATTACCGAATTCACCATACCTGGGCATCTGGTTCGGACGGAGGAGCAGAGCGATCATGAAATTGCGGATTTCGTCAACGACGGAGAGAAACTGACATTCAATTACTGCGGCACAGAATACATCTACGATCGGCTTGGCCTCCGGCTGGCCGATGCAAACTACGGAGAGGAGTTAAATGATGAATGATATCTTGCAGTATAACCTTGTGCGCGAAAGTCTTCTGAAGGTTCGTCGAGCTGATGGGCGTCGGGAATCCGTTTCATTGACACAGGTGTTTTCGGGTTTGGCTGACGGAAACATTGTGTCTTTCGAAGCGCTTCAACCGCACCAAAAGCAGCCATGGTATTGTTTCCTCGTGCAGCTGGCCGTCATTGCGCTATCCCGGGACGACCGATCACAGTTACCGGTAAGCCCTGAAGTATGGGAGGAATTGCTTCTCAATCTCACGAACGGAAAAAAAGCTCCGTGGAGTTTGATCGTGGAGGACATCTCTCTTCCGGCTTTTATGCAACCACCGGTCCCGGAATCTTCCCTTGAAGACGCAAAATATAAGCCGGACGTGGCGACGCCCGACGAACTGGATATTCTGATAACTTCCAAAAACCACGATTTGAAGCAACACCGGATCAGCAGTCCGCGCCCGGAACACTGGATCTATGCTCTTGTTGCCCTCCAGACTCTGGAAGGTTTTCTGGGACGTGGCAATTACGGTATCGTACGCATGAACGGAGGATTCGGAAACCGCCCTTTTGTTGCCATCACGTCCGAATTCGGCTGGTCAGCCCGTTTTCGGCGCGATGTATCGGTTCTTCTGCAGGCCCGGAAAGAGATCCTGAATCAGTACGGTTACGATGACTCGGGGCACGCTCTGTTGTGGCTTCTCCCCTGGGACGGTGCGAAGACGAGCGGGATCCCTCTCGAGGAATGCGACCCGCTTTTCATAGAAATCTGTCGCCGTATTCGCTTCAGAAGCGAAAATACACAAATAAAGTGTTATCGGGCGAATACAAAGGGCACGCGTGTCAGCGCTCCCGATGAACTCAACGGAGTGACCGGAGATCCCTGGACCCCCATTGATATTTCGGACGCCAAGGCTTTGACGGTAGGGGGTAACGGTTTTTCATACCAGCTTTTACATGACATTTTGCTGTCGGACGAATATGCGCAGTGTGCTGCAATGAAGCCCACCCAAAAAGAGAAGGATGGAGGATTTTTGATTGCTACCACCCTCGTGCGCGGGCAAGGTAAGACAGAAGGCTTTCACCATCGCGTCGTGCCGATTCCCCCACATGCGACGAAACTGTTCTCATCTGTCTCGGAGCGAGAAAAACTGGGCAAAATTGCCGCCGAAAGAATTGACACTGCGGAAACTGTTCAGCGCAACATACTCTATCCCGCACTCCGGTCCCTGCTGAGCGCCGGCAGCGACGAAAATGTTGACTCTGAAAAGATTCAGCCTGGTATGCGCTCTTTTGACGCGGCGGTCGATGCTGTTTTCTTTGAAGATCTTTGGGAATCCCTCAAGATCCCGCGAGAAAAAGCAAGACGACAGTGGCAGGAAAGACTATACGAATTTGCTCGCGATGAACTGGAAAAATCCATCGAGAGTACACCTCTGCCTTCCATGCGACGTTACCGTGCCATCAGCACCGCGCGGTCTATCTTTTACGGAAATGCCCGACGCCAACTCTCAGCCCTTTTCCCTCAAGACCAAACGGAGGAATCTCATGAGCAACTCGCAGGCTGCTGAACCGGCCGCCGAAGAAGAACTTTCACTCACGCAAGTTGTGGGGAAACTTGCGCATGCGATTGATACCCAACTTGGCACCGGACAGGTTGCCGAATTGCGCCGAGTCTCCCCGGACGAGCCCTACTCGCCGACGCTCTGGAAGCTCCTGCTCTCCAGCGTCCCTAAACGCTTCACCAGCGGCGCCGAACAAGAGAAAAAAGAAGCGCGTTGGGGCGCTCTATTGATGGGAATGGCCATCACGGCGGGACTTCACGATCCGCATGTGCCCCTGGGAAAAGCCCTCGCCCTCGCCGGATGGTCCGAACTGCGTTTCGTCCGACTTATGCGGGATCAAGAGGAAAGTCTCGTCGAACGAGTGCGGCGCCTCGCACACTATCTGAACAGCAAATCGCAGGCGGCCAACTGGACCGATGTCGCTCGCCTGCTCCTGAATCAGGAAGGCGAATGGGCGGAACGCCACCGCGTCGATATATCCCGGAGCTATTACTCCACCCTCTACCAGCAGAAACAATCGGAAAACGAATAAATTTTCTTTTTTTGACTTGGAGGTACATTATGTCTGATGCAAGATTTCTTCAGTTCCATACGCTCACGTCCTACCCCGGAGCTCTTTTGAATCGTGACGACGCCGGCTTTGCCAAACGACTCCCTTTTGGCGGCGCCACCCGCACGCGGGTCTCATCCCAGTGCCTGAAATATCACTGGCGCAACTATGATGGCGAACACGCGCTGTACAACATGGATGTCCCACGGTCGATTCGCTCGCGCCGGACGTTCAAACAGCTCGTGGCTGACCCCCTGGTCGAAGAGGGATACCCTCCCAGAATCGTGGGATGCGTCGTTAAATCCCTCAAAGACCGTATTCTCTCCGACGATAACCCCAGCAAACCCGACAACAAAAAGATCATGAACGGCGACATGGATCTGGAGGAAGCTCTCGAAACAAGCCAGGTGACGATCCTTGGCGAGCCCGAAATACGGTACCTCAAGCAACTCAGCCGGCAAATCATGAACGATTTGAAGGAGGAAGTCGGTCTCCTCTGGACCGATCCCGACACGGAACCGTCCAAGGAACAAACCGACGCCGTTCATGCCGCCTGTAAGGATATCTCCAAAGGCGATCTGAAGAAAAACCTCAAGGGACTCGCCCGGGCCACGGGGGTGGATGCGGCCATGTTCGGCCGAATGGCCACCAGCGATGCTCTTGCGCGCGGCGACGCCGCCGTTCACGTCGCCCATGCTTTCACAACGCATGCTGAAGAGAGCGAAAGCGATTATTTCTCGGCGGTCGACGAGTTGAAAGCAGCCGATGCCGAGGGTGAGCTTGGCAGCGGACATATCAATACCAGCGAACTCAACAGCGGATTGTTCTACGGATACGTCGTGATTGATGTCCCATTGTTGGTTTCAAATCTGGAAGGGTGTAAAAGACAAGATTGGGCCAGTGCGGACCGGACTCTTGCCGCAGAAGTGACCGGGCGACTGACACACATCATGGCGACTGTCTCTCCAGGGGCCAAGCTCGGGTCGACCGCGCCTTATTCGTGGTCGGAATGTGTTTTGATTGAAGCCGGGACAAGCCAGCCTCGAACCCTGGCAAATGCCTTCCGCAGTCCCGTCGATAAACAACCGGATGTGCTGCAAAACTCATATCAATCCCTCGCACGCCATATTAGCGATCTGGACCAAATGTACGGGAAAAACTCCGATCGCTGCCTGGCCGGCACAGGCCCTATCGATACTCTTGCCGAAGCGACAGGAGTAACATCGACGGTCTCGTTGCCGGATGCCGCGGAATGGGTCGCTCAAAAGGTCAGGAGGTGAAACTGTGGATATCTTATTGCTCCGATTTGACGCGCCCCTCATCAGTTTCGGGGCACCCATTGTGGATAACCGGGGAGAAATTCAACCATACCCGGCCCTCTCCATGTTGTGCGGAATGCTGGGGAATGCCCTCGGTTACGACCACAGCGAGACGAACCGCCTCCAACGGCTTCAAGAACGCCTCCAGTACGCCTCCCGGCAAGATAAGGCGGGTGAACGGATCCGCGATTACCAGACCGTGGATCTGGGTCAGGAGTTCATGTCCGACAGCCGAGCCTGGACCACCCGCGGCAAGCTCGAAGAACGGAAAGGGGGAAGCGCAAGCTCGGGCACCCATATCCGGCTGCGTGATTACTGGGCCGATTCCATTCATACGGTGGCCCTGACACTTCAACCGGCCGACGAAGCACCGACCATGGATGAGGTCGCCGAAGCAATCCGAAAGCCGGAGCGACCTCTGTTCATCGGTCGCAAAACCTGTCTTCCCGCAACTCCCATTTTGCTTGAGAAGACGGACACGAAAACGCTACGGCAGGCGCTGAAACACGCGCCTGTTCCCCCGGAGACAGAGGTATCACCGCAGCCCAGGGCGTGGTGGCCTTCAGAGGCCCATTCCGACGATCCCAACGCGCTGAGCCAACCGGTAACCGATGCTCGTGATTGGGAAAATCAAATCCACGTTGGAGAACGCTGGATTGCATCCGGCCAAATAAAGCTTATTTCAAAGGAGAAAGAGGATGCCTGAAACAAAAGCAGACACCCAAACCCTGTATATGGTCCAGATGTGGTTGGAAATGAAGCGTCTCGTTGAGCTGGCCAGAGCCCTTCACCTCCCGCTCAACCGAACGGATGATAACTACATCACACACTGCGCGCTGAAAGAGTTATTCGGGGACATAGCCCCCGCACCGTTCAGCGTTGAAAAAGGCGATGCTCGCCATCTTCGGGTGCTTGGCTATTGTTCGGTGCCGTTAACCGAACTCCAAATACGCGCCCGGGAATATGCCAGCCCTCTTGGATACGAAATCTGTAACTGGGACCGCCTGGCATCAAAACCGATGCCGGACCGGTTTACTGCCGGAACCCGGCTCCAATTTAAACTCCGGGCCTGCCCGGTCGTGCGGAAAAGCTCCGAAGGAAAATATCATAGCGCCGGGACAGAAGTCGACGCCTTTTTATCCCGCGTGTGGGAAGTGGATGATCCGGAAGTGGATATCGACAGAGCAGAAGTGTACAACGACTGGCTTCAGGATCAATTCGCCCGGCGTGGAGGTGCAAAACTGCTGTCCAGCCGCCTCAAACGGTTCTCGATTGAGCGTATGGTGAGACGGGCCCACGAGAAAGACAGAACATCCACTGTCATCAAACGTCCCGATTCCACGCTTGAAGGCCAACTTGAGGTCACAGAACCGGAAGCGTTTCAGAGCCTCCTCAAAAAAGGTATTGGCCGCCATACGAGTTTTGGCTTCGGAATGCTTAAAGTTCGACCTGCCGGGAGTTAAACCATGCTGAAAGGACGCCTTGGACTGGAGACGGCACGGATTCCGCATGCTGATCGCCACGGGTTAATTTGGCTCGAACGCGGGAAATTATACGTCGAAGACGGGAATCTGACCTTCGTCACAGCCGGCACTGATAGCCTCAAATCCGGTAGTTACCAGATACCCTATCAAAGTGTTTCGAACATACTTCTCGCCCCCGGATCCACGGTCAGCCACGATGCTTTTCGGCTGCTGGCCACTCATGGGACGGGCATTATTGTGGTTGGGACCAACGGCGTGCGGCTCTACGCCAGCATGCCATTCGGTCCAGACCGGTCTGACCTTGCCCGCGCCCAGACACGACTCTGGTCCAACGATGATAAGCGACTCGCTGTGGCACGAGAGATGTACAAAATGCGGCTGGAGGGAGAAGTGCGTACTGAAGATGATATTGAAACGCTACGGGGAATCGAGGGACATCGTATGAAAGAAGTTTACCGCCAGCTTGCGAATCAATATGGAGTGCAATGGGAGGGAAGGCGGTATGATCGAACCAATCCACAGGGCGACGATCTCATTAACACAGCCATAAACCATGCATCTACCGCCGTGCGCGGGGCGGCAATGATTGCTGTGCGATCGACCAGCACGATTCCCCAGCTGGGTTTTATTCATGAAGCGGCGGATGTCGCTTTTGCGCTGGATATTGCCGACCTCTACAGGACGTCGGTTACTTTGCCTGTGGCTTTCGAAGCTGCAAAAAAGTGTAAAGACGAAGGATGGGAGAGTATCGAACGGACAACCCGCAGGGCCGCGGGGAAGAATTTACGCACGGGAGAAGTCATTCCCCGAATGATAGATGACATAAAGGAGCTGCTCGATGTCGATGACGATGGCAGTCACACGTAATGTGCCCGGGCGGTTCCGCGGTTTCCTGGCCTCCTGTATGCTCGAAGCCGCGCCTGGAGTTTATGTTTCGCCCCGTATGAGGAAGGCCGTTCGAGAGCGGTTATGGAAAGTTATGCTGGATTGGGCCGGGGCATTGCCCGAAGACGGCGGCGTGTTGCTGATATGGCGCGATCGTGAAGCCCCATCGGGGCTGAGTCTCCGGACGCTGGGTTGGCCCCAGAAAGATATCACAGAGCATGAAGGTTTATGGTTGAGCATTGCCGGCTTGACGGAAAAGCACGATCTGGAGGAACTTGAAGAGCTGGCAGCGGGGCCTGAAGAAAACTGATGGTATCTCACGGTTATTTTACGGGCCTGCTGCCTTATTATAGTCTTTATGGCATTTCCGTGGAAAAGTTGTGATGCTATAGATGTTGGGGGGTGTGGTATTTTCCCCCTCATGATGTAAGAGGTTGCCCCGCACACGCGGGGATAGTCCTATCTGCTGGCTGACACGGTATTCGCGTCGCAGGGTTGCCCCGCACACGCGGGGATAGTCCCGGTCCTCGCATGTTAAGCGGATGTCTCA
>JAGXLK010000719.1 GCA_018334735.1 Planctomycetota bacterium
ACGGGACAAAACCGGGGATCGGCGACAAAGAATACAGGGCGGCTTTCCTGTTCCGGCACGGGAACTCTGGCGCAAAAGGGATTTAGATGGGGCGCTACGTAAAATCGAAGCCCTCCAAAAGAACAACACGCTGAGAGGACATCGGGGAAAAGCGGCCCTGATTAAAGATTTAATTGCAAAAACGAAACCGGTATTGGAAGCGGGGTACACAGCATTCAACCGCAAAATTGGACAGAACTACCCCATCAGTCTTGAAAATGGCATTCAGTTGCAGGGTAAAATTGTGGAGGTCACAGGTGGCAAGCTTTACCTGCAAATCCACGAAGATGGTCCCGCAACGGAAATCAGCATGAACGACATAAAGATTGGGCGAATTCTAAAATTGGCCGCTGGCGATTATCCCCCGGACATCGGCCAGAATCAGGCAATGTTCGCTGTTCTGCTGGCGATGGAAGAAAAGTTTGAAAAAGCCGAAAAAGCTCTCATTCGGGCCCGAAAGGCAAATTACAAACCCACTCGCGAGGCCAAATTCGTCGCATTTGAAAAGGCATGGGCAAAACAAAAAAAGGAAGACGATCACAAAAAAACAGAGAAAACGGCGGACAACAAACCTGAGAAGACCGAGGACAAAACCGAGACCGAAAAGAAACATAGCTTCACGCCACAACGCGGAATCGTTCTTGCCTATTCGTTTGAGAAGAAACGTTTTGCGCGACGGGAAGGGGGGACTTACGTCCGCGATCTGAGTTCCTTTGACAATCACGGATACATTATGAGAGCAACTCCCCAGAAAGGTCCCATCGGACACGCGCTCAAGTTTTCCAAACCCGAGGCCTGCGTAATGGTAAAAAATTCTGCCTCCCTGCAGATCGAAGGTAGCATGACAGTTTCTTTCTGGATGTATCCAGCCGCCTTCGAGGAAAGAAGAAACCCGTTCCACAAATGTTATGGTGGAGAAGGAACAATCACCCTGGGCAAAAAGGGGCAGATGACTTTCATGTACGGCCGGGCGGGGGACAACGAACGTCCTTACTCAACCTATTCAACGAAAGAAAAACTAAAACCCAAGGTATGGTACCATTTTGCGCTTGTGAGAGATCTCGAAAAAATGCAGGTCCGCTGGTACATAAACGGGCGGGAGGTAGCGAAAGACAACGCCGTCCACAGCAAAGCTGCGTCGTCTGAATACCCGCTTATCCTGGGGAAAGGCTATGCCGGAGAGTTCGTGGGTCTGCTGGACGAAGTGGCGTTGTGGGAACGAGCCCTGACACCAGACGAGATAAGTCAACTGTTTATGTATTCCAAACAAGGGAAAAGTTACTGCGAAGCCATCGCCCGGGCCATTATCCAGTAAAAGACCGCTTTTACTCAACCCATATCGGACTCGACCACGCCCTCTGACCGTTGCGTTGTTCGACCCGCACCCGGTAGTTCGCGCGTTCTTCCAGAGGCTGCTCGTCAACCACTTCCAGCCGCGCCCGATAGGCTGCTTCAGGCATCGGCCTGTGAATTTTGGCGATATAGGCAACGAAATAGTAAATATCTTCCCGCTCCGGGCTCCCTGGCTTAATGCCAACTTCCCGTTCAAGCATACGCACGCAGTCATCCCGGTACCACAATTCGTGGCTGCCTTCAGCCCACTCTCCCACGGCACCTTGATCAGAAAATCCGTTCAAATCGATTGAAATCTCTGAATCCACCGCCGCTTCAAAATCCAGGATAATTGAATTTTGCCACCGTTTGTTAACCGTTGACGAATCGTTAACCATCTGAAAAGCAGCTTCGGGGCCATTCAGAACCGGTCTGGATTGTCCCGGAGATACCCAGCAGGGATGCCATTCGGTCATCTGGCCACCTTTGACCCGAACTTTTCCGTCCCAATGATGTTCCGGAAGTTGGAGCTCATTAGGTCGCGGGCCCCAACCACATTCCACCCGCATCCGGAAATGCGTTGTCTCTCCGGGCGATGGCATCTGCCAGGTCCCCTGGTGACAGTGCGTCGCGATGACACGTCCGTTACGTAACAGCTCAATCCGGTCGATCTCATCCCATCCAACCGCTTCAACGGTAATTTCCCGCGCGCCATCGGCAGTAATTACGTCTCCCATCTCGGCCCCGTTGATCCGGAAATCAAGCTCGATGCGATCTCCCGTAACCCCGTAGACGCGCCGGCGAAGAAACGCATTCCACAAAGCTTCACGGCTCAGTTCCGGGGCCAGGCACGCCATGGTCCCGTGGCCATAATGACCGGGCATTTCACCCCAGTTGTCCGTCGAACAGATGCACCCGAGGCGATAACCGCGGTCCAGCGCTTGCTGATAGGTTCCGCCCCCAACTCCCGGCCCCATGTGCGAATTATGGCGCATCCCGATCCACTCTTCGTCCGTTTCAGAACAGCCGTGGAGCGAATAAATCTCCGAAAACGGCGAGAGTTCTTCGTCAAAAACCGACCAATCACGTCCCCGCAAACCCGGTCGATAGGCTGTGTGATGCGGGATAGCAATTGCGTCGCGGCCTTGAAGTTTTTTATAGAGTTCGGGCAACGTATCGACATGGAAAATCGGCAGTCCCTCTTCCGGCGCAAAGACGTTATGGTCGCCGCCGGATCCGTCTCCCTGCCATTCGTAACCGGGGAACGTCACGAACTCGCCCGGGCTGTTGGCATCCCGGGTTGCTGCCTGAACTTCCTCCCATTCGCGGTCCAGAAGATCTTGATCTTTCCAT
>JAGXLK010000720.1 GCA_018334735.1 Planctomycetota bacterium
GGGAGGATTTTCCTGGTCCGCCTCACCGGGCTGGACAGCCAGGCAAAAAGAAGATAGTGCCAGAATCGCCGCCGCGAGGCCCAGGGCTTTCTTTCTGCGGTTATTTCTTGCTGTGTTCGACATTACTGGCCCCCCTGATGTCGCGCCACGAACACCCGGAAATCGTGATAAGGCACGTAGATTGGCCCGTATGTCTCTTCTGACTCGGGTACGCCCGCCACCACCTGACCCGATTCGAGATCCATCAGAACTCTGGCATTTTCATTGCGTCCGCCTCTCGCCTCGGTCCACCAATCCTCCAACTCCTTCGGCATAGTGAAGCGGGATCGTGCTTCACCCGCCTGGAGGGTATTCGGCCCGCCCAATATCCGTTCGACATCGACCAGGTGCAACGGAAGTTCAGTCGGTTCGCGGCTCTCGTTCATGATCACGAAAAGGGCTTTATATCCATTGCCGTCTTCGAGTCGTCGCCGGTAGACCGTGACGTATACTTCGCTTTCTGTGGAAGGTTTTTCGCCGATACGGATGTAGGGCGCGTTTCGCCAGTAGGGCAGTTTTTCGATTTCTTCATCATCAAAGAACCCGAAATCCGCAAGTGCCGTCAAAAGGCGCACAGCATCTTCTTTGTGGTAAATAATCCCGTGCGCCCCGCTGGGAGTCACGCCGATATCATTGAGCAGCGCCCGGCCCATAATCTGCCGATCCAGGCGATCGTCGTCGCCGTATTCCGCAAAAGTTGCGTCGGCCATGTGGGCAGTCGCCAAGCCGCTGAAATTATGGGAGAGATACCGATACACGGAACTGGGAAACTGTGTGATGACATCGATTTCGTAGGACCGATGCATCGCCCCGCACGCTTCCACCAGGAAGCTGCTCCACCAGAACGATTCCAGCATGGTGGCTTCATTGTTGGACCATGACTGGTGTCGCAGTGGGACGTTATTTATTTTGGCAATGCGGGCCAACCGTTTGTAATGATCCCGTTGATGCCCCGTGAGGTAACCGCCCGCCCACGGCAGAGGAGCGTCCTCGGTGATGTTTTCCTCCGAAACGATGTAGCCATCGCCCATGGCAAGATTATCGGAATACCCGAACCCGACGGGCCAGTATTCGTCCATGTGCCAGCCAACGCGGCGGCCGACCCGGATCTGCCGCTCGAACAGGTACGTCGCCTTATCCTCCCACATCCGGTCGAGGGCCGGGCATTCCTTGCTGAAGCCGGCCTGGGCGTTCCGCCATTTTCCGTAACGGTAGAACGGGGGCTCGTCCTTACGCCAGCTTGTGGCCTTTTCGTAGGGCATATCCTTTGGTGCCTGCGCCGCCTGATGCCATTTTTTCTTCAACACCTCCGCCGGCAGATCATACGGTTCGACCCAGTATCCGGCGGCCCAGGCCGGTCCCAGCGTGTAATACCATGCTGCCGTACGGTAATTGTCGGGTTTGTCCTTGGCCGGGTGTACAAGCAACGAGAACGGGATGGTGTGCTTGCCCTCAACTATTGTTCCGTGATTCACAAACTGCACGCGCATGGTCACTTCACCGTCCGCATTTCGCTCTAACTGCAGGGTCGAACCTCCGGGATCCATGATCCACCCCTGGGAGCTGTCGCAGTAGAAGGTGAATCCGCGGTCGCCGCTTCCGAACCAGAACCAGGGCACGAAACGGCCGTAGGCCAGCGGGCGCCGGCTCCGTTTGCTGTCCCAGACGACCCCTTCGTGATCCGGCAATGAACATTCCCACGTATCCGCAGCCGTCATGCCGCCCCGGCCCGTCTCGGCAAAACCGATATCAACCAGACCACTGGTGGGCATCACCATCTCCAATTTCTCAATATCCACCGGTTTCTCGCCGCCGTATTCGAGCCGGCAGTGCAGGGATCCATCACAATCGTAGCGGCTTTTCAGTGCCACCTCCAGTTCCCCGAATCTCATAACAGACTCATATTCGACTTCGCTTTTGCCCCGCCGGATAAGCCGGGCCGCGCGGACAACTTCGCCCGGTACACGTTGTCCGTCAATCGTCGCTTCCAGCCGCATTGGATCGCGCAGTTGAGGTCCGCGTCCGATTTCGATCAGATCATCTTCACTGAGCTTCATCCCACCCTCGCGTACTTCGAGGGGCAGTTCGCGCGGATCAGGTCGGATAAAAATCTGAGATGGAAGCCCCTGCGGCGATACTGCTATATTGTGCTTACCGGTCTCCAGACCATTCTCATCGGTCTCGATCGGCTCCATGCCTTCCCAGACGACGTCATCAAGACCGAGTTTATTATTTTTCCAGGGCCCGCCCCGGTATGTAAATTGGCCCAGTTTTTTCTCCCCCACAATGCGTTTGTTTTCGTCGAACAGCAGGATGTCGGCTTTGTAGGAATCCCCTTCCGCCAGATTCGGGATATCGAGGAGGAACCAGGCAAAAGCCCCGCGGAAATCTGTCAGCGCTTCGGCGACCGGGGTTTCGTCCAGATCATCCCTCATGACGACGAGCCGGGCTTCCTCGGCGCGACCGACTTCTTCGCTGGCGCCGGCGATGCCGCGGTCCACGACGACGAAGACGCGTTTGTCGTAGTGCGAGACCTTCAACCAGGCGTCGAAATCCGTGCGTTTGGGCCGGGCCTTGCGCAGCTTCTCTGGCAGGAGTTCCACGTAAGGTTCCATCTTGACTTCCTTCAGTGGGAGCCCGGTGTTCGGATTCAGCACAGGTTCTCCGGTATCAGGGCCCCTCTCC
>JAGXLK010000721.1 GCA_018334735.1 Planctomycetota bacterium
GGAGAAGTGCCTGCCACCAGTGCCGATAATGATAGCAAGATTATGCTCGAAACGCGGTGCACAGTTTCGTTGCTCACAGAATGATGGAACATCTCCGCTCGATCCGAGCCTCGTAGAGTTGCCATCGTGCTGGTGATCGTGACACCGAACGTGCTCGTTTTGATACCACCAGCTGTGCTACCCGGACTTCCTCCTATGAACATAAGAACGATAATCAGAAGGGCGGACCCCGGAGCCAGAATGCCGTAGTCCATGCTGATCGTATTAAAACCCGCTGTCCGCGGAGTCACCGACTGGAACATCGCGGCCAGTATCCTTTCCTTCAAAGGCGCTGAACTCATAGAGGTCGTCGATTCCATCGCCAAAACACCAATAAATCCAACGATGAGCAGCAAAGATGTTACTGTTAAAACCAATTTTGTGTGAGTGGTCAAGCGTGGTTTCCGGCCCTTTCTACCGATCAGATGCCATTTAAACCACTCGATCAGGTCCCTCATTACAAGGAAACCTAATCCCCCGAGAACAATCAGACCGCAGATGGCTACATTCACACCTGTATTGGCAGTAAATCTCTCCAAACTATCTGAAAAGACACTGAAACCCGCGTTACAAAATGCGCTAATGGAGTGAAAAATGCTGAAATAAATACAGTGCAAGGAACTTTTCTCTGCGAAAAACGCTGCATCTCGCCAGCTGACAAACAGGATGATGGCCCCGATAGTCTCCGCAACAAGGGTAAGCAGACAGATAAATTTCACCATTCCCACCAGACTCTCCTGTGGATGCTGATCGACCATATTTCCGACCGTCCGTTCGAATCCCATCGACAATTGCCCACGGAGCATACGCGCCAGGAAAGCGTAAACGGTCATGATGCCGATCCCCCCCACCTGTATGAGACCCAGGATGACGATTTCCCCGAACAGTGACCAGTAATTGGGCGTGTCCTTGACGATCAAGCCCGTTACGCAGATAGCGCTTGTGGAGGTAAATAAGCCATCGACAAAACTCGTCCACTGCCTTGCTTCGGAACTTATTGGCAGGCAAAGCAGTAAGCTGCCCATCAAAATAGCACCAGCGAAACTCGCCACGGCCAATCGGGCCGGACTATGCATAAGGCCGTGAAACAGTCCCCGCCAGAACGTTTTCGGTTTTTTCCTGGGCTTCATTAACCCGCGTTCCCCGATTCAGACGACAAGTTAACTCGTTTTCTCGGCGAGCCGGTGTCTAAGATACGCTTCCATAAATGGCGTCAGGTCGCCGTCCAAAACAGCATCTGTATTGCCCGTTTCGTAATCCGTACGAAGGTCTTTAACCATCTGATACGGCTGGAGCACGTATGAGCGAATTTGGTTTCCCCACGCGATTTCGCCTTTTTCATCGTACAACTGCTCCAGAGTATCCTCGCGTTTTTGTAATTCAAGCTGGTAAAGCTTGGATTTCAGGATATTTTCTGCCATTCTTCGGTTCGCGTGCTGCGATCTCTCGCTCTGGCACATGATAGTTATATCGGTCGGCTTGTGTTTCAATCGGACCGCTGTTGCTGCTTTATTGACGTGCTGGCCGCCGGGGCCACTTGAATGCAGGAAACTCATCTCTATTTCACTCTCGCTCAACTCAATCTCAATATCGTTCTCAAATTCCGGAACGATATCAACGGCGGCAAAAGAAGTATGACGCCGTCCGCTTGAGTCAAAAGGAGAAATCCGCACCAGCCGGTGAACTCCGATCTCGCTCTTGAGGTACCCGAAAGCGAGCGAGCCTTTCACGTGGAGTGTGGCACTGCGGATTCCCGCTTCTTCCCCGGGACGATGATCGATCAAATCGGTAGCGTATCCGTGGGATTCAGCCCATCGGGTATACATTCGCAGCAACATCTGCGCCCAATCGCAGCTCTCTGTTCCACCCGCCCCTGCATGAATTCCCAGAAATGCATTTTTCTGGTCCTCAGGCCGGCCCAACATGCTTTGCAACTCGATGCGTTCAAGCTCCTGTTCAAGATCCGATGACCGCGCAGTCACTTCGCGAAGGGTTTCCTCATCCTGCTCTTCCTCCCCGAGCTCTTTTAACACCTCCAGGTCCTCGATCTGCTGGGTCAAATCCTGTATCGGTTCACAAACACCTTTGAGGTATTTGAGACGCTTAATGATTTTTTGAGCACGTTTCTGGTTGTCCCAGAAATCGTGCTGTGCCATGCGAGATTCCAGTTCTTCCAGCTCATCCTGCTTGCCGGAGATGTCAAAGGGAATCCCGCAGCTTCTGCAAACGAGATATCAGTTCGCTCACTTGCGGGCTCACGCTGAAGTATCTCCCCGAAATGCGAGGGTTAATTGACATGTGGCCAATGCCCCGGTTGACCGACCATGGACGATAGGATTATACGCCCAACACACCAAAGAATCAATGGCATCAACAAAGGCTGACCCGAAATATCATTCCGTGTCACGGCCTTTCGTTGAGGGCTTAAATTTCCGGTTCGCTTCCACTAAAAAACTTTCGACGCTCAATCTGACTGCTTTTGACATGGCTTTCGCCAATCCAGTAAGGTCTTTATCTCTCGTCGCTTCTACCTTGTTGCGTGTCACATGGGAAATAACGGAGTTCCCGCCCCGGTCGGATAGACACAATTCAAGTTTGCAGACAGCCCACATTCCTTCTTGTGCATCCAACTCGTAAAATTCGCGGACCCTTCCGCGCAGTTTATATTCTGCCTCCAGTGCGCC
>JAGXLK010000722.1 GCA_018334735.1 Planctomycetota bacterium
GATAGCTCATCCAGTTCATACCGCGGGCATCGACGTGTATGGCTCTCTCGCAATCGATAAAAATGTTATTCTCGAAAATGTTGTCCCGTCCACCCCCGATAAACGCGGCACGTGTAACTTTCCAGAAGACGTTCCCCCTGACCGTGAATCCGCTGGCGGCATCGTCGAGGTAGACTCCCATTGCACCCACCTGTCCCGGCCCGGCGATATGGTGAAAAAAGTTCCCCTCCAGAACGGTCCCCCGTTCGGTCCAATCGCGTCCCGCGTAAAAAGCTCCGACGTCCCCGGTCTCCTGGCAGAGATGGTGCAGTTCGTTGTCTTCGATGACGTGTTCATTCCCGCTGAGCTGAATCCCGTTGTGCGGGGCATGATGGATCAAGTTTCCCCGGACCGTATGCCCCACTCCACTGACGTTCACCGCAGGAGTGTAGGTGCGGTCGACGCGCGAAAAATGGTGGATGTGATTGTCCTCCGCCCGATGGTTCGCATGCGTCAGGCTCGGCCGGTCGCCGCCCTGGAGCGTGATCCCCCCTCGGCCCGGGTTACGGATATGACAGCCCACAATCGCATTATCTGTCCCTCCCTTAACGATGACACCATCGCCGCCCACATTCCGGATCTCGCAGTTTTTGACCTCCACATTTTCGCTCTCTGAAATGGTCAGGGGACATTCTCGCGTCCCTTCAAACGTCAATCCCTCCAACCGCACGTGCGAAATACCCTGTATCTCAAGAAGTCCCGACCTGACTGACAGAATAACCTCCAAGGATTCGACCGGCCGCGGCGGCCAGAGATAAAGGACCCCTTTATCCCGATCAATATACCATTCCCCCGGTGAATCGAGTTCGCAAAGCATATTGACCGCCCGGTAGCGCATCCCCGGACGGTAACCGTAGTTGTGATACGGTTTCTCGAGTTCGATGATTTTTCGATCGGTATCGATGGACGCAATTCGCTGGTATTCGTCGCTCCAATCCCAGAACCAGTAGCCGTGCAACCATGGATCTGCTTCGTCCTGCCAGCGTTCGGGTCGGCTCTCGCGGTAGACAAATTTTCCCACCCGATCTCCTCTGGTTCCGCGGACATCAAACGGCTCGATTCCAAGCACGTTTTTGACAGTTGTAAAACCGTCGTTCGGCCAGCCGGCCAACGGCATCGGATCACCATCAATGAAAAGCTCCGGGCGTTCCCCGGAGGCCGTAGCGTGTCCAAAATCCGGAACGCCCTCGTCTTTCAGATCAAACTGTACAACACGCAGTCGCGCCTCCGCGGTCAGGTGCTTGAAAATTGCTTTGTCCTGAACGGCCTCAGCATTTTCCAGCAAGTGACCTCCGGAAAGAATAACCTCTGCGCCCTGTTCTGCTTTCCAGGTAACCGGTGCCGTTTCTGAACCCGAATCTTCAGGCTTTAATTGCAGGGGCATGTCGATCTCATGCCGGCCCTGTGGAACAGTGATTTCGATCGCAGCGTTTTCATCGCTGGCCTCTTTCTTCATTTGCCGCGCGCCATCCCGTGCCTCCATCAAAGACTCAAATGATCCGGTGGTCAATGAAGAGTTCTCAGCCCCGTGATTTTTTTGCACCATTACGGAAACGGTCACTGACATATTCTTTCCCCTAACTTTTCCTTCAGCAAAACCAATTCACCAACTAAAGCGGTAAGGGTGATAACAAGAGGTATCTTTGTCAAACATAAATACCCGGTGGGTATGCACCTCGTCGACAGGCTTCTATCACTACATTCAGAAATCACCTCGCGAATAGCCTCCTTCAAGTCATTCCGAGACTTGCGCTTTGACAGCAAATTGTTAGACTCAAATCAGTTGAAGCTGATGATTCATAAAACGGCACCTTTGTCACCTGGATCAGGCGGCCTCAAAAAGAGCAGAGTGCAATTATGGAAACTCATAAAAATGCGATGGCGCTCCCGCTGAACACACTGAAAGAACAAGCCGTCACTGCCCTTAAACAAGTCATACCCGGAATCATTGAGTGGACGGAAAGTGTTCGCCCGGATGACGGCACACGCGGGCGCTTTCGTTGGGCAAATGAATCAACGCGCGATGCCAACGTAGCGGCGACGGCCTATATACTCGGCGGATCCGATAAAATGGGGATTAAGAATAGAATCTGGACGAACGAAGATTGTCAAGCCGGGGAAGAATGGATTCGCGCCATGCATATCGGCGATCAGCAATACCGCGATCCAGTCTTGATGGAACGTCGCTCGCCCAATTGGCCGGATGATAAACCCTGGCCCTCTCCTGCCATGCTGGGGGGTATTAATCAGTACGCCCGCAACGTGCTTAAAAATTGCGTTGATAATCTCGAAGAGCTCCCGCCCGACAGTCCTCCGCCGGGCTGGCCGCAAGCTACCGACAATCCCGATCTGATGCTGGAGTGGGTGAGGACCCGTCCATACGAAGAAAATGCATGGGGTGCGTGCAGTCACGGAATGCGCATGGCAACTTATATGCTCCGATGGCATAAGGAAGGCAAAATCCCCCTTCAGCCTGTTATCGATGCCCTCAACTTCTTCTACAGCATCCAGGATCCACAAATCGGTCTCTGGGGAACAGCCGACCAACCAAAGAATATCCGTATTAATGGCACGTTCAAACTTTTCCCGCTTTTGCGCGAAAACCTGGACCTGCCGCTGCCCCATGCCGGTAAGATCATCGATCAGGTGATGTCCGAATTTGATCGACCTGATTATGATGAAA
>JAGXLK010000723.1 GCA_018334735.1 Planctomycetota bacterium
GGATTCTGAAGGATTTCGGTTTTTTCGATGCAGCGCAGATAGAAGTCCTGCCCTACTGGCAGAATGGTGAATATGTTCGATACGGAGAACAGTATGAGAAGGAAGACGCTTTTGAAATTACCAGCGAGAATTCTGCGTCAGGAGTGCGCGTGACGGTTTTCCGTCGTCCGCGAGACGAGGGCGGATACGAAGCGCTGTTTGTGGTTATGAACGAACGTGAAAATGACGTGCGCCAGCGGCTGTATGTTCTGGACCCCGGTCGCATATTCGGCGGGACCAACCGGTTCGAGCTGGCGGATGCTGCAAAGGGACTTGATTTCAGCGGAGTTCCTGATGACAGCGATTGGCGGCGCGGCAAAGTGATCGGGGCTGTGAAGGGAAGGGGTGAAAATTCTCGAATGGCTCTGAAAGATCTGGAGAGTGGGGGGGCTGTGCGGTCGCCCAAAAACCAGCCGGCGGGGGCGGAGGTCTACGGTCCGCTTTTTGTAAGGTCGCATGATTATCTGCTATTGTATGGATATTCAGATTGACATCCGGTGCGGACAACAAAAATTTCAAAAAAGGATTCAAATATGCGTAAACCTCTCAAACGAATAAGTTTGTGCCTGCTCGTTCTCTTCGTTGGGAGTGTTGTTTTCGCGGCGGGTGAGAAAGCGGAAAACGGCAAGAAGAAGGAAAAGTATGAAGGTCGAGTCATCGTGCTGGAAAAAGATGATGAGGTGCCTACAAATTTCCAGACGCGGGGGAGGGGAGTTGGGGGAGTGACGGGGCCCATAAAAAAGTTCATAAAGAAAATGCCTAAAACGCATACTGCCAAAATCTATGTGCGACGTGTGCAGAACATGAACTATGAGAAGAATGACGATGCGCTTCAAAGAATGGTAATGTTAAATCCCGAGGGGAAAAAGGATGGTGAGGAATGGTTTTTCGTTGGGACGGCAGAAGGAAATCCAATAACACGGAAAATCCCGTGGGAAAATGGAGTTAAAAACGGCATTGAAAAGGTCTATGGTCGTGGTAAAAAGGTGCGGCATTACCTTCGAAAAGAACGCCCCTGGGAAAACGGAAAAGTCGAAGGCGTCGTGAAGGTGTATTATTCGGGCGGGCAAATCATGGCGAAAGTACCCTACGTGCACGGGAAACAAGAAGGCGTGAGCAAAAGTTTCAGCGAGGAAGGCAAACTCACACAGGTTGTTCCCTACAAGAAGGGGAAGCGTGAGGGGACAATGATCCAGTACTGGCCGAAGACCGGCAAAAAGAAAAAAGTGGTCCCGTGTGAAAACGGTATGGTCGACGGCACAGCTCGTTTGTTCTACGAGGATGGCACTTTAAAGGCCGAAATGCCGTTTCGCGAGGATACACTCCACGGCGTGGAGAAACGATACGACGAGGACGGCGAACTCAAACGCAAACGGTATTGGCTTGATGGCGAACTGGTCCCCGAGGGTGTTTTCAAAGATAAATACAAAAAGGATTAGAACCCGTCACCACGGTTTTTGGCGTGTTGCGGAAAACTTTTTTGATCGCAAGTGAGGATAGTGGATGGAAACAAAAATTGAACCGTCTGTTGCCGACGAATTTTCGGATTTGATCGATGCTGTCAAGCACGAAATCCACAAGGTGATCGTGGGTCAGGAACAGCTCGTCAATCAAACTCTCCAGTGCATTTTCTGCCATAATCACGCGCTCCTGATGGGTGTGCCTGGTCTGGCTAAGACACTGCTGGTGACGACGATATCGGAGGTCATGGGGGTGAGTTTCCGGCGTATACAGTTTACCCCTGACCTGATGCCGTCGGATATCACCGGCACGGAAGTCCTGCAGGAGGATCCGGAGAGCGGTCAACGGGTTTTTGAGTTCGTGGAAGGGCCGCTTTTTGCTAACATGATTCTGGCGGACGAGATCAACCGGACCCCACCAAAGACGCAGGCCGCGCTTCTGGAGGCCATGCAGGAGAAGCAGGTGACGATCGGCAATACGAAATATTCGCTCAACCTCCCCTTCTTTGTGCTGGCCACTCAGAACCCGATCGAACAGGAAGGCACGTATAATCTCCCCGAAGCCCAGCTCGACCGTTTCATGTATCTGATCAAGGTGGATTATCCCGAAACCGACGAGGAGATCGAGGTTCTTAAGCGGACAACGACAAATTATAGTGCGCAACCTGAGCAGATTATGGAAGGGGAAGATATCCTCCGTTATCAGAAAGTCATCCGCGATGTCCTTGTGCGCGATGATCTCTATGATTACGTGCTGAAACTGGTGCAGGCAACGAGGGTGGGTAAAGATTACTGTCTGCCGTATGTGGACAAATGGGTGTCCTGGGGAGCGGGCCCCCGCGCGTGCCAGTATCTGCTGTTCGGTTCCAAGGCCCGGGCGTTCTTCCAGGGTCGTCCCCATATTACCACGGAAGATATTCAGGCCGTGGCGAAACCGGTTATGCGGCATCGGGTTCTGGTGAACTATGCCGCGATCTCCGAAGGATTGTCCTCCGATGACGTCGTTGAACGTATCCTTGAAGAAGTGCCGGCTCCCGGCGAAACAGTCAAAGCTTGAGAGGACTTTCCGTGAGCCAATCGTCACAGTCACCTGACAGCGAACCCCGTTCCTTTGAGGAGATTCTGTCTCCCGAAGCAAAGGAAAGCCTCGAACACCTCCAGCTTTTCGCCCGCCGTACAGTCGAGGGCATTCTCCACGGGATCCATACCAGCCGCCGGATCGG
>JAGXLK010000724.1 GCA_018334735.1 Planctomycetota bacterium
ATACAACGTAACATGCCCCACGCCCCGCGGACCGATACAGGTGGCGAATTCGGGAGGAGAAATTAATATAAGCGTTCCCGAAACCGTTGAGATAGTGGATTAGTTGAACATCTTCCCTGCGGAGTTTCGATCTTACGGTAGGGCTCGTGATGGCCTTGCTTGGGACCCG
The DNA here is from genome assembly GCA_018334735.1 of Planctomycetota bacterium. The sequence continues at coordinate 170 of JAGXLK010000724.1, forward strand.
GGCCAGGTCTGAATCGGCCGCTCCCCGGGCTCACAGCATGGCAGGAAGCGGAACACGTCCATGCCGTCGCTTTGCTGGCTTTTCTCGTATTTGTCTTCGGCCATCGCTGACACCTGTTCTCTGATCGCTGTGAGCCTGTGTCTTCTGCGTCTCCGGTTCTCTGCAGGTGGCCGTTACCGTAGTGATCCCTGCCATGTGGCACAGGCTCTCCAGCCTCTGGACCGGGCCGGTAGGCGCGCATTTGTGGCACTTTGCCTGCGCCTCGCGCTGGCTTTGGAGTGCGCGCGCGCCAGCGCCGCTTTTAATTGGTATGACGCTCTCAAATGCTACGAAAATCAAACAAGCTTAAGATCAAGAAAAAGCGTTCAAAGAATTTTTCCCCGGACATAGTGTTGGCGTGACCGAAAGCAAAAGCGGTGCTGGGCCCGCCGGATGGCGGGCTTCGCACCGCAAGCGCTTCGCGCAGGCGTATCTTGGGTATTTTTTGGTTGTAGGATGATGCATGGTCAGCGTGTTTTGTCCAAGAGAGACGGCAATTGGGGCGGCCGGGACAAGATGTTGCCAACGGTTTTTCGGGGGCTGTTTTCGGCGGCTAAGGTGATCGCCGACGCGGTCTGGCTTCAGCCGGGGGAATAAGCGAAGCGGACAGAATCAGCGGCGCGAACCTTCGAGCTTGCTTTATGGCTATTTCCCCGGGGGTTTTTCTCATCGGTACGCGTGTCTCACTTCTATGCTCGGGCGCGGCCGCAAGGGGTATTCTGACCCTCTTAGCATGGTGAGTTGGGTTGCCGGAATTAGCCAGTGTTGTGAACTGTAACGATTATAAAAGGAGTATGCCCAAAGACATTTTGCCATTCGCTACTAGGGTCTAAAAACGGAATCCCCTCTGGCATGTTGCAATCGGTGATATCTGTATCTCTGCTGTGGCATCACGCCCGCTCGGCGAAGGTGCTGTATCAACCGACAGAGTGAAGGCTTTGTCCCATCCGGGAATTTTTTGCATCTCCGGGATGTGAGAGATACTATATAGGAGAAGCGCTTGAATTGGATGAGAGGTGCGAATATGAAAAACAGCTATAAGACGAGAAGACCGTCCGGCTACATATGGCAATCTCTCAAAATTGCGGATACCGCCCGCGGGTTCAACCTGAACCGGAGCAGTGGGGCGGGGGGGGCTGCATCGGCATTCACGCTGATAGAACGGCTCGTCGTTATCGCCATTGTGGTTTAACGGCACGCCCGAAGTGGGCACGTATCCGGCCTACGACACTCCGGTTTGCTCTCAGGTCAGTTTTCTTCGGTGGCGAATTCTGGTCAATCTTCGCTTTTAAGAGGATTGATTATGGACTGAAACCAAAAAAGGTATGATTACTCCAGCATAACCCGAGCGATGTGCCAAAAACATCCTAAGGGTTGATAACCAAAGTCGTTTCGCAAAAAACAGCAAATTGAGACGGGCCTTCAGCCCGCAAGAAAAAGCATCTTATAGGCAGGGTAATGCCAAACATGAAATACGTGAGGAGACTATATTATGAGGCGGGATGATAAGTTGCTGTGGTTGGTCAGCGCGTTTGCTCTTGCAATTTTCCTGGCGGGCTCTCCCGCCCGGGGGGAATGGAAAGAGAAGATCGTCATATATAGGTATTCGGAACGTTATCCGAAACGCCCGCCCGAGGGTACGCCCAGCCGGGCCGTCTGGAAGCTTATGAAGGTTGCCGAAAAAGGTGAAAAAAAGACTTTCTGTTCACTGTTTCACAACATATCGAACCAGCAATGCGATGAGTTATTCGAGCTCTGGGGTTCAAGAATGTCGGACGAGGAACTGGTAGATTTTATGGCCGTTGCTCGGAGGGGCAAGAAGGAAGCGTGTGTGATCTTAACTCTCTGGTGGTCCGAAGGCGCGGATGATCGGAAGGGTTCTAAGTTTACCGGAGTTTTGTATTTGCGTAAACATGCAAAAGCATGGAAGATCCACGTCGAGAAACTGGATGAAGAGACAGAGACTTATCTTCAGAAAGCGCTTTCGCAGGAGGTGTGGGACAAGCGGCATAGCAAACGGCTCGAGAAGAATGCTCATGAGACGTTGCGTGAATTGGCAGAGGAGCAAACCAAGAGGGAAATGAAGTATCTGCGCGAGGCGTTGGGCAAGGAGGAGTTTGAGAAATGGCAGAGGTGGGATAAATTTGAAAAGGAAATGGAGAAGCAGGGCAAACGGATTCCCGACAGTTTTAAAGAAATGCTGAAGATATACAATGCGACGTTGTACAGCCCTCCTTTAACTTTCAGCGTGGAAGATAAACCAGAAAGTTCCAAAAAGACCGGCTGGAAATACGGGTTTCGCAATGCCATGTTTAAACAATGGAAGAAGCACGGTCTGGCAAGGTGTGGCGGGAAGGGGGATATACAGGTTCTGGCAACAGTGGAAAAGGTGGTGGAAGGTAGGAAGATTATTTTTGTGTTTTTCAACGGGGTAAATTTTAAATATTTCGGCGAAAAACGGTTTATTACGGGCGCATTCCCGATCGAGAAACAGAAAGATGGAACGTTCTCCC
>JAGXLK010000725.1 GCA_018334735.1 Planctomycetota bacterium
GAAAGCTGTCGTCGAGATGTCAGCGAACATCACCGGAGTGCTCAACGGGAGCGACCTTCGGCCTTTTGCCGTTTATGAAGGCGATGTGCAGGGCTGGCAGGCGGGCGATCCGATCACCATTGACCTGCCGGATCCCAACTCTGGCACCAGCAGCGGAGGCGCACCGGGGAACCAGGGCAATGCCGGGCAGGTGACGGCAGGGAACTGGGGGTGGTTGAATCTGGATGGTGGTTCACAGGGCACCGCAGAGATGCGACCGTGGATCAGAGATGGTTATGACGGCGACATTATCCTCGATGAAACGGGCTCAGATGGACGCCTGTGCACGTGGATCAGTGGCACTTGTGGCGTGAGAACGACCTTACAGAATGATTTCGAAGACATTCTGGGCGAAAATCTCATACTCTGCATTTACGATGAAGTGACCGGCGTGGGAAACAACGCTCAGTTTCGTGTGGTTGGTTTCGTATCAATGAAAATGACTTCGGTTGATATGCAGGGGAACTCAGGCAGCATCGGTGGAGAGCTGAATGCAATCCAGAGCGTTCCATACGTCAAAATTGGCGCCGGTGCCTCTCCCGAATCGAATATCGTCACAGTCCGCCTTGTCCAATAGAAAGCCAAAAAAGGTATCCGGGGACAACAATCCCAGCCTCGAGGCGTCGGAACGGCCACGCTGAGAGGCAGGCGATGCCTGCCCTGCTGTAACGGCTCTGCCCTCCACCCCGGGTCCCGGCGGCGCGACGGAAACTCGAGTTCCGCATCTATTACTCCCAGCCATCCGGGCCCACTCGTCATTTCGATTCGCCGACGGCGAACGCTCAGCGGGGCACCGTGGCAATCTTGCTGTTCTCCCCATAAAAACAAACTGTCATGAATCAATATGGGCAGCAAAGCCGAAACGTCCCACACCGCAAATTCCTCAGAAAATAGTTGCGTTACTCCCTGGAGCAGGTATAATTAAAGCGTTAAGAGGTTATCGAGTCAGGTGCCTGTAATATGGAGGTGTGGAGTTATGTTCCGGCGAACTATAAAAAAACGTGACGGGCAAATATTGGTTTGTGGAGCTTTGACGGTGCTCGCACTGGCGGCTATTGCAGCCTTGACTATCGATATCGGCTATATGTTCAAAACGCAGGCAGATATGCAAAACGGGGCGGATGCGGCCGCTGTGGCGGCTGGCGGGGCTCTGGTGCAGGGACGCTCAGCTGGCGACAGTGAAGCTACATGCCAGGCTGCGGCTCAAGCCGAAGCCCAAAATTTCGCCGCATACAACTGCCCGGACGCACGAGCGGAAGTAAAGTTCGGAACCTATCAGGATGGCAGTTTTGAACCTCTTACTGACTCTGACGGCGATGGTTACGATGACGACACCGGAGAAATGGCCAGCGCCATTGGCGTAAAACTTTTCCGCGACGAAACCTCTTCAGGTGGCCCCCTGGCCCTCTTTTTTGCCTCGCTTGCCGGCCATGATTCAGTGAACATGAAAACAGCGGGATTGGTCGATATCCGTTACAACATCTACGCCATCGGAAACGATCTCCGCCCTTTCGCCGTCCCCTCTGCCGCCGTTTCTGGTCTTTCCCCCGGGGATAGCTTCACAATTAACCTGATGGAAGAAACGGAAGTAGACGAAGACGGCGATGGAGAAACCGATTATACGCTGGCGCCCGGAAACTTCGGATGGCTGAATATGGACGGCGGTTCACTCGGGACACCCGAACTGGTCGAATGGATCGAGAATGGATATCCGGAACTGTTCACCATCGACCCGGACGTCGGCCATATCTGGATCGATGGCATGACCGGTCTCCGTTCTTCCCTTAACAAACCTATCCAGGACGTTGTAGGAAAAAAGCTTTTCATGTGCGTATTCGATACGGTCGACGGAGAGGGATCCACGGCCGATTTCCGAATTGTCCGGTTCGCAGGTGTAACAATAGACAAAGCCATCCTCAACGGGAAAAACTCCCGTATTGATTGCACGTTCAACCGTCTTTCCTATGTCCCGGTCTGCATTACGGACGGCGATGGCGCGGAAGATCCGTCCGAGAACCTGTGCAAAATTACGCTTGTGCAGTAAATAACGCGCAGACGGCAATCAGTTGATCAGCCCTCAGGGCAAGCGCCCTTTGTATCGACATGCAGCCGACAGCCCATCTCTCCAATCCATTGCCACGCCAGTTTGTGTAATTAAAGCCCTGGCTCGTCCTTAATAAAGGAGCACGAACCGGTTGTAAAAACGGTGGCACTTTCAGCTCCCTCGGGTATACTTAAAGTAGTGAGTTTAAAGACGTTTTTACAGAACACCCGGAAAGGTAACAAACAACAAACCAGGAGAAATACAGGTATATTAAACTTTTTCCCGCGTGCCGTATGAGAAAAGGGGTGAAAACCATGAAGAACGCCCTCAAAAAAAGAACCGGTCAGGTTATCATACTGTTCGCTTTCACAGTCATCCTTCTGGCCATGCTCTGCGTGCTCACAATTGACGTGGGCTTTCTTTTTACCTCCCAGGCGGAATTGCAAAACGCCATTGATTCAGCGGCTCTCGCCGGCGCTTCCCAACTCCACACCCGTTTCACCGACCCAAACTGGCGGGATAACGTCAAAAACGAGGCCATGGCGCTGGCCGAAGCCAACCTCGTCGCCGGAGAACGACTGACCCTCACCGACAGCGATTTTCAGTTCGGACACTACGATGACACTACCGGCGATTT
>JAGXLK010000726.1 GCA_018334735.1 Planctomycetota bacterium
ATCGGCCGGCGCAGTTTGATACCCGGCGTCGCCGCAATGACGGAACAGAACTAATCGTGACCGACATGATGTATCAGGCGAATGGTTCGGGAAGCCACGCCCCGAGCAATACGCAGTGGTCCTCGGGCATCCCTTACTTCAATCCACACGTAGAATATTGTGCTCGGGCTGTTCCCGAAAGGACCGGTCACCAGTTGACAGCGGATAACGCGGTAAGGAGGTCGTACCTCATTCGCTTTTCGGTTATCCGGTTCCGGCCGGTTATGGGGGGCTGTACAATTCGAATCCCCGGGAATATCTCTGGACGGGGCGAACACCGGGCGCGAACCGGGGTGGGTGGCTCAAAGAGTAGTTGTTCCTCGCAGAGAAAGCCCATCAAGTTCCAAAAACGAGCATGAATCACTTTAAACGTTGACTGTTGAAAGGTCTATTTTTATGGGGAAAATGAAAACCGCACAACAGGTATTATTCCTGCTGATGTTGATTTCATTGGCAAAAACGTTGATCTGCCCTGTGTCGCTTGCTGACGAGGAACAAGATTTGATCTCGCTGGGTGAAGAAGTGAATGCCGGCCCGGAAATCGCTACAGTTGCCATCAAGGGGGTGAGCAAAACTGACCGGGCGAGGATTCGAAAAAGTATTCAGTTGCAAGTTGACGAATCACTCAAACAGCAGGCCCTCAAGGAAGACCGGGAACGTGTCGAGAAGATGGAGCGGTTCGTGGTGGCATCCGTCGACACGAAACCGGCTCCTGTACCCGGCCAGAAGGTTCAGGTCACCTTTCATGTTTACTACCAAACTGTTGATCTGGACCTGTCTGTGAGCGATTCTGGTAGTTTAAGCATAAAATTAGGGCCGGACCAGCTGTTGGAACCGGCTGAAAAGTATCCGAGGGTCGGGCTTTTTCGGGGGACGTGGAAGAAGGACGAGAAACCCCGGAAAGCTTATGAGTGGGCGCGAAAGGCCGAGACGTCATACGATGCCGACACCCGCACTTTCAGGGCGCAACACGAATGGGGCGGTTACACCGTCGCTTACGCTCCGAAAGGCCGCCGGTTGGATCTCACCATCAAAGTGCGTAATGCGATGGATTCGCCCATCCAAAATCTGAAGATATACCTGAGCCAGAACTTCGAATTTCCTTCCCGACCCCGGGGATACTGGTGGAAACATAACCGTGTTATGACGCCGAATCCGCAGAAAGCGCCGCCGGTGGTTTTTGGGGATTATGGTCAGGGCGCGGTGGCCGCCTGTCTCACCGGCGAGATCGATGATACCAGATTTGGATTTCGAGATAAGCGACGTCTGGCGGTTGAAATTGGAAATGTGGCAGCCGGAAAGACGCGAGCTGTCCGAGGTTCGCTTCGTTTCGGTTTGGGCAGAGCAGCTCGGGGTGATCCGCATGCATTGGTTGAAGATGTCTACCGAAGTTTTCGGGAGAAAAATCCGCGTGTTTTTGAGTGGTCCGACCGACGTCCCATCGCGGCGTTGCATCCTTCGTCTTCCGCAAAAGGTTTATTTAAGGCCGGAAACCCGAAGAATCCCCGTGGGTGGAAACTCGGCGGGGGAGAAGTGGATATCACCACGGAGCAAGGGCGTGATCGTTTCAAAGAGCGGGCGCTCGACTGGGCGCGCAATTGCGTGAAGGTGTGCAAAGGAATGAATGCGCAGGGTGTGATCGTGTGGTCGATTGAGGGACAACAGTATCCGCATGCCATAAGTTATATCGGTTCACCAAACAAAATTGGGCGTTTTGCTCCGGAGATGGACGCTGTGGCCGATGAATTTTTCAAAATATTTTCTGACGCCGGACTTCGTACAGGAGTGTGCATCCGGCCTCAGAAACTCGCTATTCCTGATGAAGTGCCGGAAAGTGACGAAGTTAAGCCCCGTCAGAAGCAGCTCTGGGATGGTGACAGGATACCGGTGGAGGATATCATCGAGGTCCTGGATCGCAAGCTCAGCTACGCCAAAAAACGCTGGGGATGCACGATCTATTATGTGGACAGCAATGTTTCCTCGAAGTGGGCCAAAGATGAAAAAACGGGGAAATGGAAACCGACTCGCTGGGAAGTTATGCCGGCCGAGATCTTTGCGCAGCTCGAACGCCGTCATCCGGAGTGCCTGATTGCCCCTGAACACGAGTATTTCATGTATTGGGCCCACTCTGCTCCCATAAGCGGCACGCCGGTGAAGGTCCAGCAGGTCTGGCCTGACGCATTCGCTGTCAACCTTATGCAGCATTTCAAGCCCGACGATCCGAAAAGCGTCCGACAAAAAGGCAAACTCGTGGAGCGGGGCGACATCCTGCTGTTTCGGGGCTGGTATAATGATCCCCGGAACGACGTTATCCGGAAACTGTATGAACGCCATCATAATCCTGAATGGCACGATCCTGAAGTGCTGAACTCAGACTGAAATTTTAAGGCTAAACCCGGATTTTACGGTGTGCCGTGAAGAAAAGGCACAGGACTACAGCAGAAGGAATTTGCGCTGTAGGTCTTTTCTCTGCCCGAGAACCGGACATTCCACGAAAATCCCGGCTGATTCTGTCCTCGGACGGAGCGCAAATTCCTTTCGTATCCTGCAAGATTGACAGATTCTCCGGGTCTTTCTATAATGAAATACTCGTTAGAAGCGATTGCGCTTAATGTTACCTTTGCCAGAAGAGAGTGCGACAGAAGGTAATATTGTATTGTAGTGGATGACTCT
>JAGXLK010000727.1 GCA_018334735.1 Planctomycetota bacterium
GGGAAGGCCCATAACCTGTGCAATCGGGAGTTTTGATTCAAGAGGCCCGCTTCCGCATCCGCACCACCCACAAGCCCACTCTCCAGGTCCCGCGAGCGGACTGGACTTCAGCCGCAGGCTGGAGTTCAGAACGCGGACCATAAACCGACAGGTCTCGGAGCAAAACATCAAAACGGCCCACCGCGCAAATCCCTCAAGGCAGGCAAAAACTTGACACAGCATTAATTTTGCCTATAATAAATTATTGGAAATTAGCCCGGTAGCAATCAAGGTAGTTTCCGTCGCGAAAAGACGTTTGTTTCAGGGAGTATTCCAGGATGAAGGCAGAACAGGTCAGGGATGTCGAGCAGGGTACGAGGGTTGAAGAGATTGTCTCGGACATTCGCGGGAAGATACTGCGGGGTGATCTGACCCCTGGCGAACAGCTCCCGATCCGGCTTGACCTTTCTGAGCAATACGGTGCCAGCAGTCGGACTCTCCAGGAAGCCGTGGATCATTTGATGGAACAGGGGTTCCTGAAAGCCAATCGGCGTCACGGCACGTTCGTCGCACCGCATCCGCCGCATATGTCGCGTTACGGGTTGGTCTTCCCGTTTTCGCGTTCCCGCAGCAATCGTTCTCGCCACTGGCTTGCTTTGAAAAAAGTCGCAGAAGAAATCGAAGATCCCCCCGAATTCGAAATCCATCGGTACTTCGGAATGGAGAAGCCGTCTGACGCCGAAGATTACCAAACGCTTATCTCGGATATTGAGCAGCACCGTCTGGCGGGTCTTATTTTCTCCAGTCCACCTTATGCTCTCTCCGGCACGCCGGTTCTGGAATGGAAAGGTTTGCCGCGGGTGGAAGTGGCCTCGAAACCCCAGCGACCTCACGTGAGCTGCGTTAAATACGACAACGAGACATTTCTCAGAAAGGCCCTTGGTTATTTCAAAGAACGAGGTTGCGCTCGACTCGGGATTTTCGATCTCATCAAAGAGGGCGACGCGCTCACTCCCCGAATGCAAGCAATCTGTCAGGCCGCTCCCGAATACGGACTCCGGGTGAAAGATCCCTGGGTGGTCGGGGGGGCAGTCGGCGCAAGTCATTTCACAAAGAACACGATCCGATTGCTCATGCACCTCCCGACCGAGAACCGTCCGGATGCCCTCCTGATCGGTGACGACAACCTGGCAAAGGACGTCACCGAAGCCATCGCCGCTTCGCCCGTAAAAGTCCCCGAAGACCTCGATATCGTCTGTCACGCCAATTTCCCCTGTCCTCCCCCGACAGCCGTGCCGGCCCACAAAGTGGGCTACCGCATGGATGAAGTGATCGATGTGGCGATCCGGCATATAAACGCGCTCCGGCGTGGCGATGAAGATGTGCGCACGATCAAAATTCTTGCCAAAACCGAGGGAGAAGTGGAAAACGCCGTCAGGGAATACCACCCGGTTCCTTCAAGCGGATAGGAACAGGAAAAATGAATGAGAATTCGGATCATACGGGATTTACTTTAATAGAACTGCTCGTCGTCATCGCCATCATCGCTATCCTGGCCGCCATGCTCATGCCGGCTCTCGAGCGTGCCCGACACAGCGCGGTAAGAGTTCAATGCGCCGGCGAACTCCACCAATGCCATACCGCAATCGCCCTCTACCTCCATGACGAAGGCACCGTGCCGTTTAACCACGGAAGAGGCGGAGCCATGCGTTATGCACTCAAAACGGACAGCTACACAACATTGCTTAACGCTTATCTATCGTCGGATATCGACGGAATCGGCGGCACCTGCCCGAGTCTCCGCCCCAAGGATATCCGCCACTCAGGCTACAATTATTTCGGCAACTACACTCTGTGGCGTCCTGATCATCCCGACTACTCCACGGTTTCACCCCGCCGCTTCGTGGATCTGGAGGAGACCGCCCGGCGCGCCCGGGAAGTCAGTCCCGGCCGCTACCTCAATGGACGGTGGGTCTTGATGTCGGACCGAATTCAGATTGACGACGGCACAACGATTTACGATTTTGAGGACGATAATTCGGCCGATAAACACGACACGGGGGCGGTCGCCCATCCTCTTTCCCACAAGGTTCCAGGGGGTAATATCCTCTGGATTGAAGGAGCGGTTGACTGGCGCGCTATGCCGGGTTATCTGCAGGAATTCCCGCTGGCCTCTGGTCACACCGGAACCGAAGAAGGCTGGGCCCGCCACGGCGTCGGAACGCCCCGTGTCGATGCCATGGTACCAATCGAAGTCATCGATATTATGTACACCTCACGATGGAACGGAAAGATCCGAATTCGGCCCGGTATCAAGTGGAGTTCCCCCTATATCGCTCTGGAGAACTGAGATGAAACGCCAGGGCTTCACCCTCATCGAATTGCTTGTGGTCATTGCCATCATCGCCATCCTCGCTGCGATGCTCATGCCGGCGCTGCAATCGGCACGGGAAGCGGCCCGCCGGGTCACCTGCCAGAACCAGCTCCGTCAGGTCAGCCTGGCCAACTTTGCCTACTCCAACGATAACGACGGAAAACTCCCGTATCTGGCCAATGGATGGTACGGTATAGGCGGCGTAGCAGAAAAATCCGTGGACAACTGGAGCGAATCCTACTACGGAGTCGGCTGGAGACAAGACGGTAGCTGGCATGTGCCCGACCTGTTTGTCTGCCCCGAAATTAAACGGCAGAAAGATTATTACATCGCTCATATGCCCCGTGGATACGAGTAT
>JAGXLK010000728.1 GCA_018334735.1 Planctomycetota bacterium
ACGCCTATTTCTCAAAATGAAACACTGCTTACATCCTGGAAAGCTCTAAGATCGTTGCCGGGGCCGATTTGCTGGGCAGAAAATGGCATAAAAAGGTCTTTTTTTGCCTTTTTTTGTAAAAATTAGCCTTGACATCGACGAGAAACCCCGGTAAAAATATATGTGGTATATGATTTGCGGTCTTTATAGGTGACCTTATTTACGTTCAGTTTTTTCGTGGCAGCCTGTGGTAGGTTGCCGGTTTTCCCGTTCTCATTTCGGAAGGAGGAAGATTCGGATGAAGAAGTTATGGAAGAAGTTGAGGGAGAAGGAAGGTCAGAGTTTGGTTGAATATGCGCTGATTCTGGCCCTGGTCGCGATCGTGGTTATCGCTGCATTGACCACTCTTGGTCATCAGGTCGAAAACCAGTTTGATCAAGTGACAAACACACTTGACAACGAGACCTAAGAAGTACCCAAAAATATAACCACGAAATCATAGCCTGCTCGGTGGTAACACCGAGCAGGCTTTTTTTGTGCCGCTTAGCCCGTTTTTTTCAAGCGGCACCAATTCTGCCGCTGCGCGGAAGCCAAATGCACAGGTTTGCGGGAAATGCGGGTTAAAGTCCCAGAACATCTTTCATATTATAGAGCCCCGGTTTTTGCCCTGCCAGAAAATGCCCTGCTTTGACGGCACCCGACGCGAAAACGTCGCGGTTCGTGGCCCTGTGGGTAAGTTCCACCCGCTCCCCTGCTCCCGCGAATATGATGGTGTGATCGCCCACAATATCGCCGCCGCGGATCGAATGCATGCCCAGCTCCGCGGACTCGCGGGGCCCGGCCATTCCCTGCCGCCCGTAACGAATCGTTTCCTGTGGTTCCCAGCCCCTCGCCTCACAAATGATTTCAGCCATATGATTGGCCGTGCCGCTGGGCGAATCCTTTTTTCGACGGTGGTGGACCTCAACGATTTCAATGTCGTAGTTCGCCCCCAATCCTTGTGCCATGGACTCGAGCAAACTGAACACCAGGTTGATTCCGACACTCATATTGCTTGCGCGTAGCACGGGGACTTTATCGGGCAGCTTATTTTCAATGGTATGAATTTGTTCCGGCGCCAGCCCGGTAGTCCCCACAACCATCCCGATGCCATATTCTTCGCATTCTTCCATGCGTTTTGCGGTCGCCGAAGGTGTGCTAAAATCGAGCATGACGTCGGCGTGTTGGTCGATAGTTGCCTGAAGTTTTACGCCGATTTCGGCAGAACCGACCAGAAGACCGACGTCTTTATTTTGTGCCGGATGATCGGGTCTTTCGACGGCCGCAACGAGATCGGCCTCGTCGTCTCCAATCAACAATTTAATGATTCTCCGCCCCATATGACCGGCGGCTCCGTTTACAGCGAACTGAGTCACGATTAGAATCCTTTTAAATTTAGGATAAGTTTTTAGTTTTTAAGGCGCCAATCGCCTTGACGAAACGGGCGTCTGTATGATATGAATATTCAAGTGATTTCGCAACGGTCGCACCCAGACTGGAAGGGCAAAGACGGACGCGGCCGCCGGCTTTACGGGTAGAGAAAGGAACGGCGCATGAAAAAGCATTTGTTGATCTCAACTTTGGGGTTGGTCGCATTTTTACTCGGGTGTGCCAGTTTACAATATACAGGCTTGACCTCCAAGCAGCTGAAAGGGCGTGCCAAAAGCCTCCGTTCCCAGGCTGCGACGCTACGGAAGGATGCCAAAGATTACGCGAAACTCATGGAAGAAACGCAGGAGAAGATCGAAAAACACAAGGCTCTTCTGGCAAAATGGCGGAAAAGTAGAGCCGAAGCCGTTCGACGGCTCAAAAAAATCAAAAAAGAACAAGGTTCTGTGTCGAAAGAAGAAGCATACAAAATGAGGGCTTCAATCTACCGACGCCAGGGTGCGGTTAAAGGGGCTCAGGCACAGATTGAAAAAGAAATGGCCGTGATCGAAGGGCTTGAAGATCAGCTGAGAGAACAGTCACGGGTGAGAAAAACGTATCTCAGTAGAGCGAAAGAATTTGACGATAAAGCCCGTCGCATGGAGAAAGTGGCTGCCAGAGTAGCATCCAGTTGATTTGGGAAAAACAAAGACCAACGCTTCTTTTCCTCACACAATTGCCGTCAGAGCTCCTAACTGGGTCGGCGACGTCGTCATGGCCACCCCCACGTTCCGCGCCCTGGCTCGAAGTTTTCCTGACTCCTGCCTGGTCCTCGTAATCCGCGCCTCCGTTGCGGCTATACTCCGCGGTTCCTCGTGGTTTGAACACATAATAACCTACGAACGTGACACGGACCGCCCTTTTGAAACTATTTTTAACTTCTTACGCTGTTCCCGGACGTTGCACGAGTATTCTCCCCAACTCGGCATCCTTCTGCCTAACTCTTTCAGCAGCGCCCTCATGTTCCGCCTCGCAGGCATTGAGCGGCGTACAGGGTATCAACGCGAAGGTCGGAGTTTTCTCCTTACAGACGCCGTTAACCGCCCTACCAACGCCAAAGGCAATTTCCAGCCGAGCTACATGGTCGATTATTACCTTCGGCTCTGTGAACAGCTCGAAATCTCTGTCGATAACACAACCCCGGAACTTCCTTACACCGAACACGACCGGGAAACCGCCCGTCTCAAGCTGCGCCACGCCGGAATTGATCCTGGAGCCCCTTTGTTTCTTTTCCACCCCGCGGCCGGATATGGGCCGGCCAAA
>JAGXLK010000729.1 GCA_018334735.1 Planctomycetota bacterium
GACATAATGCGCCGATCTTCTTCGAGGAACCATTCTTTTTGACCCGGCACGTGCTCGGCGCGTTTGTCACGGTGAGCGGAATTATAGTAAGAGCACATATAGTAATCGACCGGCAATTTTTCTTTTTCCGCCCACCGAAAGACATCGGGATTATGACCGGCCATCCCCGCCGGGATATCGTGCTGATGAACTTGATCGATAAGCTCTTTGACTTCCTCGATACGATCATTTGCCAGCAAATTGTCGACATAGCCTCCATGGATATAAACTGCTTTTGCATTGTTGGCTATAGCCCTGGCAATGCACTGTGGCTGCGAACCGACTTCCGGGCATGTCTGTGCGAACCATTGGATATCGCCCCCTTCATCCCAGTATTCCATCAGCACCCGTATCATATGGTGATCGGCGCGGGCTATAAGGGTTGTAATGCCGCAGCTCTCGGCATCGGCAAGGGTTTCTTTGATCCGAGTACTGGTGTAGTAATGTTTCATCTGACTATCAATTTCGGGGCTCTGGTGCGAAAACCCGCTGAATGGATTGCTCCCCAGAATGAAACGGCTGACTTCAGCATCGTCGATTTTTACAGAATCCATGTGCGTGACCTCTCGTTTCAACGTATGGAGCAGTTGTCAGCTTACAGCGATGGAGCGTGGGTGTTCAAGGTCGGGGGTAAGCTCGTTCCCCGGAACCGGGAAAAGTTCAAGGTATCCGCAAAATTATCTGAACCCAGTATAGCACCTCCACAGTTCAGACCCGACCCGCGTCCGCGCTCTCCACAGCCAGCTCCGCCGGCGGAGTTCATGCACAAACCGGTGTTGATACAATTGGCTGGCACGCAGCATATTTCGTTCCGGAACACACGACGAAAGACACATACGCCCTGAAAAGGCAGCATATAACAGCCCGGGGTGCAGAGGGCTCAAAGTCCTCGGAGCCCTGGGATACAGGTGTGCATTGAGAAAAAAGTGGGCTGAAGGCCCACTACAAAACTTTGCGTGTGTCCCGACGCAACGGACCGCTGAAGCGGTCCACTGCGAGCACCTCTCGGTGAATTGCACGTTCCAGAGTGATTGCAAGCTGCGAAATTATCGTCAGGTTCGTAGTGAGTTCCTTCAGGGGCTCGGGTTGTTGGTTGCTGGTTGTTGGTGAACGGACAAGGGACTGGAGCTCGTACTGAGTTGTTAGTTGATAGTTTTCGAACGACAGTTAGTGAACGGATAAGGGACTGGAACTGGCGGAACAAAATGGCAACTTGGCATTTTCCGCGCTCAGCCGCCCCGTCCGGGCGGGGATTCGCTGGCCTCCTGACAACCCCCGACTCCCCCGCTACGCGGAGTCGCCGGGGGCTACGCTCTCAATCGCCCCTTTCAGGGGCTTTTTCCGTCCCGACGGGTAATCCCCAAGTGGATCGTTCATCACTCCGAAGGAGTGCCTGAGAGTGTGGCGCCGTGCGACGGCGCCCTCAGCCGCCGGAGTTCGGGGTTCTGAGGCAAAAAAATAGAACGCGTTCAGAAACGGTGGCACTGAAAAATTAAAAGCGGCGCCCCCCGTGGGGGTTTCCTACGGGAGAAAATGCGCAAGTTTTTTGCAACTTATCGGCATCTGAATAGCTCCTCCCAGGTGTTCCACCGCGACTCGCGGTCGCCGCACTCCAAAGCCAGCGCGACGCGCTGGCAGGGTACCACCGTACATACGTTGATTTTTGTTGCGTACTGCGCCACGAGACACTTCCCGGAAACCAGAGATGTCGACGGCACCGGCCCGTGTCATGTCCCGCGCGCCAACGGCGCCCCCCGTGGGGGATTTGATTTTTGGAAATATCAGTTTCACCGGCAGAGCTTACTAAGGACCCTGCAGCACCCCCGATGTAGTCTACCGCGACTCGCGGTGGATTGCGGTGTGTTAAAACGGATCGACGGAACGTTTTACTCCCCGCTGTGTCGTTCTAGAATGCGTCCGATATCGTGGCATCTTCTCCTGAACGAGCCGGAATCCGCGAGCGGACTGGACTTCAGCCGGAGGCTGGAGTTCAGAACGCGGTGCACAAACCTGCAGGTTTCGGAGCAAAACAGCAAAACAACCAACGGCAGCTCCACCTCGCATTTCCCAACGTTTGTCCGCCTCAAGTCCAGTTTCCCCCGCTCAGTGGTGGGCTCAGCTGAACTCGAGTCTCAATTACCTGCGGCAGACCGCCCTACCCTTCTCAGTCGAGCCAGATCGGGCTGGTCCAGGCCATTTCTCCGTTTTCGAAGATCAGGCGGCAGAACCAGAATTCGCCGGTTTCTTCTTTTTCAACACCCCACCGATATTCCAGCTCGCCCGCACGGCCGTTCACCTGCTCGACCAGTTCACCGTTGCGAACGATCTGAAGTTCTTTGATCGGTTCGGCCGCGACCGCTTTCAGACGGAAATTTGCCGTTTCGCATTCCACCGACTGCCCCATGAACCTGTCGTTGCAATGAAAAGTCAGGCGCATCGACAGGCCCGTCGTCCCGAAACACCGTTTATCTTTGAGCGCCTCATAAAGGCCGGTCCTAGAGAGTTTTTCAACAAGGATTCCGGCCCGTGCCACTCCCGCGTGATCGGCGCTGGCAATGAAGCCAAACCGTTTGCCGTCACGTAGCGCCTCAACCGCCCAGTGGCCGACTGGCTGGTGGCGGAAATTCGTCACTCCGGGAACGTCCGGCTGTTCCTTTCTCTCTTCCC
>JAGXLK010000730.1 GCA_018334735.1 Planctomycetota bacterium
GCAGGAAATTGCCGATTCCTTTGTTCTGGCGTGCCTGCGCAAAAAGACGCACGAGATGCGGGAAAAGGTCGGTATCTGGAACTTCGCGAATTGTGTATTGCGCAGTACGCTCCTGGCTCTTCAGAACAGCCCGGATATTGAATGTTCTCACACCGCGCGCCAGCTTCAAGGAGAATGTCGTCGGTGCCACAGATAAAATTGGTTTCCAACCCGCGCTCCAGGCCGCCCCCAGCGCCAGCGCGAGCACTCCCTCCCGATCACGTTTATCGACCGATCGGGCAGCTCCAAGACCGGGCATCATATCCTCCCCGCCGGAGCTCGTATCATGATCCTTCCAGGTCTCTACATTCAAGGCCACGATCGGCCGCTTGTGCCCTTGATCAGACTGCCCGAGCTTTCGTGCAAACTCGGCGGCCAGTTCTTTCACAGCGTTGGAAGATATCTGTGTCCTGCCCGGGGGAATTCTGTCTCGACGAAGATCAGCGGGGTTCTCAGTAATGGCCGGACGGTAGGCGGCAAGGCTGACGGCCCCTTGCTTTTCATCGAACTGCAAGGCCAACCAATCCCTCCGGGTACCGAATCCCACACATAATAGCCTCACCCATTTGGATTTCTCAATCCCATCCGGCACCTCATGCCATGGCCCCGATGACGTTTTCAGGAGATTTGCGGAAATCCCCTCACGCGCATCCAGAGAAGCCATAAAACCAGAAGCAGCACCGTCTCCTCCGACATCTGCCGGCCCGACCGAAACAAATGAGATTTTTAAGTCGCGTTCTAAATTTTTCTCAGAAGCCAGGGCAAACCGAGCAGACAAGACGAACAGCAATACCATGAGGATAATGGGACCTGCTTGCATTTTTTTTGAGAGGACAAAATATCTCACTCATAACCTCCATCACCCGGCGCACCACGAATGACAATCTCAGCCATCGGAACGGTAGCAACAGGCCGTCGAATAACACCAGCCTCCCCTTGAATTGTACATTGCGAGGATTAATCGCGCAAAGAAGCTATAAAGTTTAGAAATTCTGGCGCTCCGGAGAAAGATAGATGCGCACTTGACGAACTTGCCCATCAGCGTACACTGCTTGATAGGTACAAATTAACAGGGCTTTTCGTGGAGTGACTCTTATGTCGCGAAATAGTCTGTGGGGTTTTCTGCTTGCTCTATCACTTTTCAGTGCCGTGCTGCCTGCATGCGCCGCTGAAAACGGGGCCGTCATCGTCCGCAAGGGGAAACCAGTTGCCAGCGGGATCTATATTTCTGCTGAATGCGAAAAAAACTCGTCTGTCCGCCTGGCCGCAAAAGATCTCGTGACCGCGATCGAGAAAATGAGTGGTGCAAATATCGCTATCGTCGAAATTCAGGACGCAGGAACGGTCCCCAACGAACCCGCCGTTGTCCTTGGAAACCCCGCTGCCGAACTGGGCGCGGGCCTTAAAACAAGTTCCCTGTGGAAAGATATTTCGCGAACCGTCATCGGCAACGGACGTATCCTGGTAGCGGGCGAATCTGATCTGGCTGTGAATGGTGCCGTCATGAACCTGCTTCACGAACAGGGCGTGCGTTACTTCTTACCGTCGAATATTCCCGGAGATATCGGCACGGTGATGCCTTCGAAAAAAACAGTCGCCTGGCCCGCACGAGATGAAGAGTCCCATCCCCACATACGCGGTCGGCGAGTCTGGGGACATAACGTGGGAGCGCACGACTGGGCCCACGCCCATGCCAGCCGAAAATGGGTTCGCCGCAACATGGGCGTCTCCCCGGTGAAAATCCCTTCCTCCCACGCCTGGGGAAGATTGATCCCCAAAAAACGTCGCAAACCCGAATATTACGCCGTCAAACGCTATGACGGCGACGGCAATCCTGTGCGTGGAGGACAGTTCTGCGTCTCGCACCCGGATGTCCCGGGGGAGGTCGCTCGGACAATCATCGAGCGGTTCCGCGCCGAGCCACAACGGCTGGCCCAGAGCATAAGCCCGAACGATGGCGGAGGAGCCTGCGTCTGCCTCCGATGCAAGGCACTGGACCCCCGCGGGCACCTGGAACCCTCCAGCGGAAAACGGGCCCTGAGTGATCGGTACATCTACTTCTTCAACAAAATCGCCGACATTGTCGCCCAAAAATACCCAAATCGCTATCTGGCTTACCTGGTTTACAGCGACTATTCACGAGCCCCGGTCAAGTACACCAAGATCCATCCCATGATAGTGCCCGTTTTCGCGCCCATCCGCTACTGTAGAATGCACTCAATGTTCAACCCGCTCTGCGAAGAAAATATCCGCCTCAGACACGAAATCGAAAAATATGCACGTTACGCAAAACATATCGGCTACTACGGATACAACTATAATCTTGCCGAGACCATCGTCCCGTTCAGTAAAATCACGACATGGTCACGCAACCTGCCCTGGCTCTACAACCAAGGGTTGTTCCAGGCAACGATTGAGACGCTCGGGAACTGGAACACCAACGGTCCCCACATCTACCTCGCCACCCGCTACCTCTGGAGCGGTGAGGATCCCAAAACAATCATGGAGGATTACTATGAAAAACTGGGAGGTGCCGCGGCCGATCCGCTACGGCAATACTGGGAAACGGTGGATAAAGCCTATCGCACTGCGGATGTGCACTCCGGGGGATTCTATGGCCCGGAACAGGTGCTCACCAAACCCGTTCTCGAAAAGATGGAAAACCA
>JAGXLK010000048.1:0-6547 GCA_018334735.1 Planctomycetota bacterium
GGAGAGGAGAGATCGGCCCGAAAGCCATGCGCGTTCTGAAAGAAGCCGATATTCGAGTCGCGATTGGGGCCTCCGGAACGGTTGAGGAGGCGATCGAAGACTTCACAAACGGTGAACTGGAAGAAGCTGATTCTGCTGATGTCGAGGGACACTGGTAAGGGGCTTTTCATCTAAAATCAGCATCAAAATACACTTCAAACACCGATCTCATCAACTGGGGAGCGCACAACTAAACCCCAGGATTTTGCAATGTCAAAGCAGGAAGAAAGTAATGATCTGGCAGGATTGAGTGTGGCCATCGCCTCTGGCAAAGGAGGCACCGGCAAAACGACTCTCGCCACAAATATGGCCTTTGCGCTTGCCACAAGCCCCGATTTTGAACTCCCGGTTACGTTGCTGGACTGCGACGTGGAAGAACCGAACGATCATCTGTTCGTTCGGCCGGAGTTCACCTCCACTGAAAAGGTAAGCGTCCAAAAACCCGTGTGGGATGCCGAAAAATGCACCGCCTGCGGGGAATGCGTCAAACACTGCAATTACAACGCCCTGGCACTGGTCAAAGAAAAAGTTCTTGTTTTTCCGGAACTCTGCCACGCCTGTGGAGTCTGCAGTTTTGTATGCCCCGAAAACGCTATGAGCGAAGAGCCTTCCCCCATCGGGGAAGTACAAATCGCCGAAAATAACGAACCGTTCCGCTTCGGACACGGACTGCTCGATGTCGGTGAACCGCTCGCTCCGGCCGTCGTACGAGGAGTAAAAGACCATATTGACCCGGAGGGGATCAACATCCTCGATGCATCACCCGGCACAGCCTGCCCCGTCGTCGAAGCCGTCGGCGGAACCGACGTTGCCATCCTCGTAACCGAGCCAACGCCTTTTGGGCTCAACGATCTCAAATTGGCCGTCTCCCTCGCCCTTGATGTCGATGCCCCGTCCGGCATTGTCGTCAACCGATCGGACGGAGAAGACACACTGATCGCAGAATACGCCGAAGAGGTGGGGGTCCCAATAATTGGCCGAATACCCTTCGACCGAAAATATGCCGAGACATACTCTCGCGGCGATCTGCTTGCGGAAGCTTTCCCGGAGATCAAACAGCGTGTTCTTGACATCTTCCGCGAAGCTACTAATTTGGTCGATACCACCGTTCCCCCCGTTCCCGAGCTTGACGTTTTTTCCATCGCGGAAGGCGAACCTGTCGATGAACCTGCAGAAGCCAAATCCGGCGGATGGCAAGAATGCACCGTGATCAGCGGAAAAGGCGGCACCGGCAAAACAACCGTGGCCGCATCGCTCGACATGCTGGCCAAAGACAAAATAATCACCGACTGTGATGTCGATGCGGCCGATCTCCACCTCCTTCTCCACCCCCGCGTCATCGAATCTCAGGACTTCGTGGGCGGGATTAAGGCCACTGTTAACCCGGATAAATGTATTTTATGCGGTCAGTGCGCTGAAGCATGTCACTTCGAAGCCATAATCCATCAGGAAGGAAACGGCGAACCGGAAAGTTTCGAGGTCGACGATTTCCTGTGCGAGGGTTGCGGGCTATGCCCGATGGTATGCCCGGTTGATGCTATTGACAGCGCCCAGGCGGTAACGGGAGAAAGCTACGAATCACGTTCCGACTATGGTCCTGTCTCCCACGCTCGACTTGGTATAGCAGAAGAAAACACGGGCAAGCTGGTCACCCGAGTTCGGAACAACGCGAACGATCTTGCGGCGGATTTCGGGGCTTCTCTGGTACTGTCCGATGGCTCTCCCGGCACCGGCTGCCCCGTGATCGCGTCCATCTCCGGCGTGGACCTTGTCCTGATCGTGACCGAACCGACGCTGTCCGGAGTCCACGATATGGAACGTGTCTTTCAACTATGTCAGCACTTCGGTGTAAAAGCTCTCGTGGCTATCAACAAATGCGATCTCAATGCCGAACAGGTGGATATCATTCACCAACACTGTGAGAATTTTGGATCAAGGGTTATCGGCGAGATACCTTTCGATTCCGAGGTGAATGACGCCTTGATGGCCGGGAAAACCGTCGTTCAATACTCCGATGGCCCCGCCGCCAAAGCAATTAAGTCCCTCTGGACCGAATTGAAAGAAGAACTTCACCAGTGAAGGAGAACCGACTTTGAATAACCCACAACAACGCCCGTCAAACGCCGCCCAGGGCGGCCCGGCGAACCGCCGCGAAGAAATCCGCAAACAGGAAGAACGCCTTAAAGAAAGGATGTCCCAGGTCAAACACAAAGTTGTCGTCCTCTCGGGAAAAGGAGGCGTCGGGAAAAGCACCGTTGCCGCAAATCTCGCGGCTGCGCTTGCCGAGACGGAACGAAAGGTCGGCCTGCTTGACGCCGATATCCATGGCCCCAGCGCCCCGCGCATATTCAACCTGGAAGATCAGGGAGCCACCTCCGATGGCGAAAGCATCGTGCCTGTCCCCTACGAGGACAACCTGAAAATCATGTCGATCGGGTTTCTTCTTGAAGCGCGAAACGACGCGGTCATCTGGCGAGGGCCATTGAAAATGAACGTTTTGCGCCAGTTTCTCTCCGACGTTAACTGGGGAGAACTCGATTTTTTGGTGGTCGATCTTCCCCCGGGTACCGGTGATGAACCGCTTTCGATCGGACAGCTGATCCCGGATGCTGATGGCGGGATTGTGGTCACGACGCCACAGGGACTCGCCTTGAACGATGTTCGCAAATGCATTAACTTTTGCAAACAAATCGAACTCCCTGTCATTGGTGTTGTGGAGAATATGAGCGGTTTCATTTGCCCGCATTGCGGCGAAAAATCCGACATCTTTGGTACCGGTGGCGGCGAGACTATGGCCGAGGAGATGGACGTGCCGTTCCTCGCGCGAATCCCCATCGATCCCGCCGTTGTGCTATCCTGCGAGGGTGAAGGCCCTCACGTGCAGATTCATCCGGACAGCGCAACGACAAAAGCTTTTCAGCCGGTCGTCGATATGGTTCTCGATCTTGAATCCAGCAACTGACAATCAGAGGAGTGCATGATGAAGTTTGCGATTCCACTTGCGGACGGAAAACTGGCGATGCATTTCGGCCATTGCGAAGAATTTGCGCTGGTCGAAGTCGACGATGAAACCGAAGACATTGTTGAAACTGAACGCGTGACACCCCCTGCCCACGCCCCCGGCGTCCTGCCGAAATTCCTCGCCGACCAGGGCGCATCCGTCATTATCGCCGGCGGTATGGGTACCCGGGCCCAGGACATGTTCGCCCACAACGATATCAAAGTGGTCGTGGGCGCCCCCGCCGAATCACCCGAGAAACTCGTGCAAGATCTGCTCGACGAGGACCTTGATCTCGGCGACAACGTCTGCGATCACTGAGGAGCGTGTTTTGCGTCTTAAACTTGCCCACCTCAGGTGCGATCGCGTGTAACCAAGCTCCATGCAGCGGCCATGACTATGAGCACTACCCCTACTACGATTTCGATTCTAGCTGTCCCCATGGAAACCGAGACCATCGGATGTGGTCTGAACCCCATCAGGAGACCAGTACCTCCTGCTAACGTGAAAACAGATCCGAAAACGAGAGGCACAACTGTTACGGCCTTGATCAGCCGTGCCCGGTTGATGGTTCTGCGTTTAGCAAAGAGCACATACGCACCGAAAACGCTAACTAGACCTCCGGCAATGGTGAGATTTCCATAACCTTCGATGACTGACTCGAATATCAGAAATGCACCAAAGGCGAGGAGCAGCACTCCGCCGAACAAGAATTGCCCAGCACCTATCATTCGTTGATTCTCTGTGGTCTGACTTTGCCTATTCATTTCGCTATATCCAATAGTCGAACAGGTACTTTTTCTTCTTATTGGGGACGTACCATGGTATCTTATTGTTCAAAAAGCGGTTCCGGATTTCAAGGGGCCTCTCAGAAGGCTTACAGCCGCTCCTGGGGCAAGTATTCAGTGAACCACGTTGGCCCGCCCCCGCTGCGCCCTGGGCCGATGGAAACATGATTGGCCGCTATGCGGGAGAACGAACTTTAACGCTCTCCTCCGGTCCTGCGCCGGAGAAAGCAACGTACTGAACAGCGGAAGCGTGTGCCGTGGTTATCGAACTCCGCACTCGCAGACCCGGCTACTGAACTCTAAACTCGAAACTCTCAACTACCGTACTCCGCCGCTGCCCGTTAGCAGCCGAAAACACCCCCGAACATTCATCCGCCTCGGGCGTGAGTTGTGCGCCTCAGGTGCAAACCGCTTTAACGCTCATATAGAGGGGGCTTTTTGCCGCAACCAGTTCGTCAAACACAACTTCGCTTGGTCCGACCCGGATACATGCCCCAAGGTCACGAAGAGCGGTGTTTTTTCAGCCCCAGCGGGGCGATGGCAGACGTAGCCCGGGGTGCGCCCCGTCGTTTGGGCAAGCCCCGGGGTATCGGTCATCCGATATAATTCCCGAGCCCCAGCGGGGCGGTGCAGGGCCCTCAGGTTGTGATGCGTTCATGTGATTGTGTTGTACATTTTCGACCCCTCATATATCCCTCGGCGCAACCTCCGGGATTTTAAGATTATGCCCAACTTTGCCAGGTTCAGCCCTGCCTCGTGCCGGAGCCTCCCCGTCCGCCCCCCATCACAGATAACCGCCGTCCTTCGTGCTCTTCGTGCCCTTCGTGGTAGGCCCCCTGTGCCGTTGCCGTCCGGCCGTCATACCATCCCCAGCCGTCCTCTGTACCCTCTGTGCCCTCTGTGGTAAAAAGACCGTCCGTACTCCGCCGCAGCCCGTTAGGCGCCGAAAACACCCCCCGAAAATCGCATGTAAGGCCCTCTGAGAAGGTGTTTATTGTCGTATCCTGCTATTTTGCAGCGACATGCGATGGTACGTCCCCCTTAGCTGGCTTCCGTCGTGGCAATCTGCTGAAGTTCTTCGTTCCCGGGGGAGGGCAAAGACTGTCGTTCAAAAACCTCGATATATGGATCGAACCTGTACCTTCGGTTTCGTTTCTGGCCGGTGATCTCACGCAGCAATCCCAATTTTTCGAACTCTCCCACCAGGTTTCTGGCGGTCCCGTAGCTGCAGTCCAGAGACTCCTCTGCCATGCGCACGGACAGAACCGGGCGTTCAAACGCAAAGTCCAGAAGCCGTAGCGCGTTGGGGCTGCCCGACAATTCCTGGCCCACCCGGTCACGACTCCGCTCCCTCAGGGCCAGTATTTCCCGCGCCGTCTCGGTCGCCGCCTGGCTGGTCTCCGTCACGCCGTTCAGGAAAAACTCCAGCCATCCTTCCCAGTCGCCTTCATGCCGCGCTTTCATAAGACGGTCGTAGTACTCGGACCGATTTGCTTTCAGGTAATAACTCAAATACAGAAGGGGCCGGTCCAGCACATTTCTTCGGCACAACAGGAACGTGATGAGCAGCCGCCCCACTCGGCCATTGCCATCGAGAAATGGGTGGATCGTCTCAAACTGCGCGTGCGCCAGTCCGCAGTGAATCAGCACCGGCATGGATTCACAGCTGTGAAAAAACTCTTCCAGATTCCCCAGTGCCTGCATCATCTCGTGCGGCGGCGGGGGAACATAGTCAGCCTGATTCAGATTGGTTCCCAGGGACCCCACCCAGTTCTGGGACTCCCGAAACTCGCCCGGGTTACGGTGCTGTCCCCGGACCCCCTCCATCAGTTTCTCATGGATCTCGCGGATCAGCCGGAGCGAAAGCGGAAATTTCTCCAGCCGCTCGAGGCCATGGTTCATCGCACGAACATAATTCACCACCTCTTCAACATCCCGGGGCTGGGTATCCGGGGTGGCCCCCGTTTCATACTCCAGCACATCCTCCAAGGTGCTCTGGGTTCCCTCGATCTGGGAGCTAAGCACCGCCTCGTGCCGAACATACATGGCCACAAACAGATCCGGATTGGGCAAAAGTGACGCCACACCGTCAAGGCGCCCCACAGCGCGGTCCGCATCCGACAGACACTGGCTCAGCCCTCCGGTCATATCCACTGCCGGATCAGGGGGCAGAGGAGCCGGTATGAACGCACTGTACCCACCTGGCTGCTCCACGTAACGGCCGGCCCGACTGGATTGCTGAGTTTTCATACTGTGAGTTTCCGATCCGTGTGTATGTAAGGCAAATGAAATAAGCAACGCCCACGACTTTCTTATTGTAATATAAGGGGCTTTATTGAAACAAGTGGGTCTGCAACATTGTTCATGTCAAGCGTTTTCAATAAAAGCGCCGCCTCAGTCATGGTCGTTCAAATTTATCGCAGGCTTTGCCGCGCACTTTGTCGTCCGTTCGCCGTTGCCTTGCTTTTCCCTGTGATCTGTGTTTCCCCTATAGTGGAACATGCCGTCACGCTGTCATGCCGTTTAATCGTGGCAAAATGCCGTTCTCCTGCCGTTCTCCGTGCTCTCTGTGCCCTCTGTGGTAAAAAGACCGTCCGTACTCCGCCGCAGCCCGTTAGGCGCCGAAAACACCCCCCGAAAATCGCATGTAAGGCCCTCTGAGAAGGTGTTTATTGTCGTATCCTGCTATTTTGCAGCGACATGCGATGGTACGTCCCCCTTA
>JAGXLK010000048.1:6647-9795 GCA_018334735.1 Planctomycetota bacterium
CGTACTCCGCCGCAGCCCGTTAGGCGCCGAAAACACCCCCCGAAAATCGCATGTAAGGCCCTCTGAGAAGGTGTTTATTGTCGTATCCTGCTATTTTGCAGCGACATGCGATGGTACGTCCCCCTTATCTGGCTCGTTTAAACTCTCAATTGCCGTCCCGCCGTTTACTACTGCGGCGCCGTATCTATTGTCGCCTTCGCCCCCCACAAAGTATGTCGACAAATACCGGCATTGTCGACACATATCTCGGACATGTCGATGGCATCGACATATTGTTATGCCTCGCTCAGCAATTCCAAAAGCGGCGGATTCACAAAAATTCGTTCTCTGCCCACTTTGTATGACTCCAAAACCCCGATTTTTTCCAGTTCCTTGAGGTATTCCGCCGCCGTCTGCCTCTTTGCGATCCCGGCATCCACCACGAACGCGATCTTGCAATACGGCTGCACGAAGACCAGCTCGACCAACTCCTTTGAATAAACGTGGTCGGGAAGTTTATTCCGGCACTGCTCAAGCGTTTCCTCCAGCAAATCCCGAATCGCCATAATCTTCTGGCAGGTCCATATCGAGGTTTCCTCAACAGCGGTAAGAACGAACCGGATCCACGACTCCCAGGCTCCATTTGTAGTGACGCCCCGCAGCAACGAATAATAAGCAGATTTGTTCTCAACAATATGTCGACTGAGATACAGGACGGGGATATCGAGCAAATCCTCTGACATAAGATAGAGGATGTTGATAATCCGACCTGTTCGCCCATTACCATCATGAAATGGATGAATTGCCTCGAACTGGTAATGGATCACCGCCATACGAACCAGTGGGTCGAGAGCATCATCCCGGTGGATAAAATCTTCCAGATTCGCCAGTTTATCCCGAATAATCTCTTCCCCTTCGGGCGGGGTATACACTTTTTCGCCCGTTGTTTCATTTTGAATTGTAGTGCCCGGCACCTTTCGAACATCCATGGTTTTGGCTCGCAACACCGAACATATGCGAGTGAACAAATTTGTTGATAGCGGTCGCACCTTCAAAAGATCACAACCTTTTTTCAAAGCCGTCCTGTATCGCAGAACTTCTTTCGTAGCGTGATCGACGTCAGCGTCTTTGCCCACCGCAGCCCCGAACGGGGCGACTGAGAGCGTAGCCCCCGGTGACCATCGGGAGCCGGGGGATTGGTGGCGCGCCACCAAATGACCCGCCCCGACGGGGCGGTTGAGCATGGGAAATGGCAAATTAACATTTTGTTCCGTCAGAAAGATGGAGTGATCCAGTCCATCATCATTTCAACCCCGACCAGAAAGCCGCTCTAACGCCATATACGCACCCCTGTTTTGTCGTAACAACTGGCTCAGACTACTTATAACGTAGTCCGACCCCTATAGCCTTTTCAGGGCGAACAGAAAGATGGCCATCGGCATGACCACCAGTAAACCACCGAGAAGAGCACTTTTGCAAAATTCTTTGATACGTTTCACATGCGTTCCTTTCTGCTCGTTAGTGGCTCACGAGACCTTATTTTGCGGATTCAACCGGTCGCAGGCCTTGCATACGCAAGGCACAGTGAGAATTTCTCATTTAACTACCATGGGTATGGCAGCCGTCACATTGGTGAACCATACAACCACGATGAATGCCATCCCCGCTCCCACAATAACCCCTGTGAATAATTTGATTACAAATGCGTTTTTGATCGGAGCATTGAAAAACCCGGGATGGTCCAGCAACATCTGTACGCCGTTGCCGCGATAAATCCACCATGCAAATGCAACCAGCGTAACCGCGTAAGAAGCGTAAAACGACACTATGTAAGCATTATCAGGATTCGGATGGAGATAGTACAAAACATTTGGAACATCGCCAACTGTACAACCTATTCCCATCACTACCCAGCAAAAACTGCCCCATCCAATAAGGCCCTTGAGCATTTTCCTGTATCCCACCCGCAACCCGGGATTCTCGCGAATATATTTACCGGCCCGTATTCTTGTCACAATCGCATTTACAATCGTCCCGAGAATTGGCAACATCCAGAACCACCTTAATATCTCTGACATTTTCTCATCCCTTTATATGCAAAATCCCCACTGAGACCAATCACTACTACATTACCGACACTTAAAATAAGTCAGGTGGCCTCCTCGATGGTCACCTCTTGCGGGAAATTGCCGGACTCCGAATAGAAACACGGGATATTGCCGCGGAGATTCTGTTCGCGGGTAAAGGCAGCCAGTTTCGGCGTCACCTCGGAGTTCTGAGCATCTTCTATCAGTCTATTTCGCACCATGTCGGTAAACTGATATTCACCACACAGTTCGCACTCAACTTTGCCACCCCCGGCAGTCGTAACTACCTCCGCTTTCCGGCTGCAAATGAAACAAGCAGTCATCGTGTTACCTTTCTACGTTTTCGGTCTCATTTTTGGGAATTTAATACGGCAAAGGCTACCCGTTCAAAAAATCATGATGTCTTTAAAGCGGAAAAAACATAGGCTCCTGAGTCTGATATTTCCCGCACCTGTGGCTCATCCAATACCGCTTTTAATCCCATGTCCTTGAGCCGATCTTTCAGTTGATTTTTAGCTGCGGACACTGATCCGACACGCTGATCTTTCGCCTCCACCAATAGCAGCCAGAGACCATCTTGTTTGCATGTAAGTGACAAACCGTCGATATCAGTGACCGTTTGACCGCCCGCTTGCGTAACATCGACCGGTGTCAGCAAGGATATGGTTGACCCACGACCTGAAACAGATTCCAATGCTTTGGCATGTGTTTCTACTTCATGAGCGCGCTGCGGATCTTTAATGTCCTTGCTCAGTTTTTCCAGTCCGCGCGCGTTGTTGCTGGTACCTCTACCGGGGTGAGAAATGAAACTGTTTTGACGCTGTACGGCAAAATTACACTCCGAAGAAGAGAAAGTTGTTAACACTTCTTCAATCATTTCAGCAACACACTCGGAGGACACGCTGTTTAGGCATCTGGCGACAGCTCGTGCACCGGGAGTTGGGTTTACCCCATTCCAGCGCGCGCAGCACGGGCCGGATAAAATCCTCCTCGGTCTGTGCCTCGTTCAGCGTGGGGAGGGCCCGACGCCGGTCATCGAGCAGGCGGGAGAGTTCATCGCGCACGTGTGAGCAATCGCGATC
>JAGXLK010000731.1 GCA_018334735.1 Planctomycetota bacterium
AACATTTCAGGTATCCCATGTAACGTTCGAGATCTCCAAACGCTTTGTCGCCGAGCTTCTTGCGTTTCCACCCTGCACATAACCAGTTGTATGAAAGCGGTTCACCGAGCTGAAGATTTCGCGCCGTAGAATTAAGAGCCATCGTCAGCATGTCGTTCTTGCCCGTCCAACCGCTGTTGAAATGTTTATAGTAGATCGAGCTGTTGGGCACATCGGAAACCTTGCGCATATACTTATAATCGAACGCCCATTTCCACCAGTGGCCGTATCGATCACGATGCGGGCAGCCTGCGGTGAAATAGAAAAGATATAGTTCCCGTTTCGGGACAATTTTCCGGATGGCGTTGCTGATAATCGTTTCCTGGTGTCCTTTACGCCGTGAAATATATTCGAACCAGCTCATATCACCCCTGGCTTTCATAACTCTGGGACACTTTTTCCATTGTTTCCCGCGCCATCCATAGACGTTCAGACCGTATTCGCCCCCGTTGAGCACCATGGCGATGGGAGCTTTCTTCCGTATTGCCTCCAACGGCTCAGCGGCCTCCGCACCGGCCTTTTCGAAAACCTCATCGGGAGCCTCGGGACTCCATATCCTTTTGCCTTCGACAAGTTCGCCATCCTCATTATGACACCACGTCGATTCAGGGAGGGATTTTCGAAATTCAGCGTTGTTGCACGCCCGGTAGGCCAGCACGCAGAGGGGATATTTGTCCGGATTGTCCGCCGTCAGTTTGCACAATCTGGCGGCTGTACTTTTCGGATTCTTCAGTTTCTCCTCCGTTCCGGGTCTGGCGGTCCCGAATTCCAGGGCATAACCCCATTTCTCGGCAAGTTCCACCCGCACATCGAACGGCATACTCCATCCCCAGCGGGTCAAAGGCGGAAGCGAGTGGTCGGCCCGAAAATTGGGCGCGGTTGATTCTTTCAGGTGGTCGAGCGCGGTTTTTGATTCGTCAGCGGAACCGACCCCAGCAACAAGCACAGCAATCGCAAAAAATACGAGTTCTGGCACCCGAAAAAGATGAGATTTTTGCTTCATAAAACACCTTTCGAGTTGAGACCGGTGTTATCGACGCGCCGCGTTCTGAACTTTTCGCTGTACGGCGAACAGAGCCCTACTGAAGTCCAGCCCCCTCATTTCGGTTCGGTTTCTGTCTTTTCTTCTGCCTCGTCCTTCGCTTCTTCCGGATTATTCTCAGTCTTTTCTTCCCCTGCCTCTTCTTCTCCCTCTTTTTCTCCCGCCGGTTTCCCGGTACGTTTGATGATATGAAAACCGAAAGGGGTTTCGACGACGTCTGAAATCTCGCCGACTTTCAATTTGAAAGCGGCTTTTTCGAACGCAGGATCCATTTGACCTTTTCCGAAAGTGCCAAGATCCCCGCCTTTTTCGGCGGTCGGGCCGTCGGAATATCTTTTGGCGAGTTCCGCAAAATCGGCCCCTTCCCTTTTCGCCTCGCTCAGGACCTTTTTCGCAAGAGCTTTAGCTTCGGCTTTGGTGCGTTCTGTGTCGGACTTTTCAGCCTTTTTATGGCTGATCAGGATATGACGGGCCGCGATTTCGTCGGGGGTTTCCTCTTTGGGTTTATCTTTCACCAGATCTTCAAAAGGTTTCCGCAGTTTCTTGGCTTTCCAGCTCGAGACCTCATAGACCCAGTTTCTGTGCGTCTCATTGATCTCTTTTGCTTTATCCTGTGCCTGGAGAAGCTCATCCTTTTTTTTCAGGCTTTCCTCCGACTCGGTTTTGGTAATGGTCACCTGCTCGACTCCCGGACCTTCCGCACCCAATTTCACATAATAGGAATCGTTCTCCTCTGCCGTCCTCAGGACGTAACTCAGGCCTGATTTCAGGTCGCAGCGGTAAGTGGCGTCCCACTCCACTTGTTTCTTGTCCGCAGCAAACACGTCGCTGAAACGGAAACCGGATAGCGCATTGAAGACCCCGTCCACCTGGCTCTGTTTGGCCTCTTTTTCCTCTGGCACATCAAGCAGGCGCACATCTCCCTCTTCGTTGCGTGCAATCACATAGATCTCATCTTTTAGTTTGACGGCAATCTTCCTGATTTTATCTTTTTCAACATCGACAAGCTCTTTGTCCATATAGGACGTTGCCGAGGTGGAGACACGCAGGTAACCTTCGGTCTCGTAAACGTCGTTCTCACCGAGTCGTCTGACATACGCTCCGCTGGCATTGGGGACCGATCTGCCTTTGACGAATCCAACGATGCGGTCTCCCTGGCTGTTGAGGAGAGAAACCACGACATCGGCCGGTTTTTTTTCGTTAACGCCGAGTTCATCATGGTTTTCAGGCGACGAGGTCACCTTTTTTTTACACCGGATATCGAGTACATCAACCAGCAGACTGTTGATTTCACTAACGGAGGCCGGATAGTTATCTTTTTCGACGACCACGAATCCTTCCTCGTTCTTCTGCAGAGTCAGCACATCATTTCCGTCATTGATAACGACCGTGCTGACCTTTTCCGGTGTGAGACCGGGGACCAGCGGCGTGCCGCTTTCGAATCTTGTGGGGGGGGCCCCCGGCCCTGCGTAGAGCAAAACAGTAACGATGACGAGCACGACAGCAATTGCCGCCAGAATAGTAAGCTTCACATCGGATATCATTGTCCCCTCCTTGCAGCGTAACGTTTGGCCTGGAGATAGCGTGCAACCGCGAGAACAAGTGCTATCAACAGCACC
>JAGXLK010000732.1 GCA_018334735.1 Planctomycetota bacterium
GTGTCCGATCTCCACGCCGCTCTCTCTTCCCGGGACATCGCCCTCATGGCCTATGTCCCTGCGGACGGCTCCTGGGCCGACCACGAGGCAAGGCAGCAACTGGAACAGTCCGCGCACTGGAGCGACGATCCCGATCACGATTGGCAGCGCGGCCCGCACTGGAGCCGTTACCGGCTGCCCGAGTTCCAAGAAAAATGGGAAGCCGTATGCCGCGATTGGTCATTGCGTTTTGGCGATAAGGTAGGTGGCTGGTGGGTTGACGGCGCCTACGCGAGAGAATACCGTTATCCCAAGAATGACCCGCCCAATCTGCGGACATACGCCGACGCTCTGCGAGCCGGCAACCCCGCCGCTCTGGTGGCATTCAACCCGGGAGTCAACACCCCTGTCGTGGCCTACTCGGAGTACGAGGACTTCACGGCGGGGGAAATTTCCAGAGCCCTGCCGGAGTGTCCGGGTGGCTTCGTGGAAACGGACAACGGCCATCGCGAACTGTATCACGTGCTCACATATTTGGGAACGTCCTGGGGACGGGGTGAACCGCGTTTCCCTGAGGCGCTGGTAAAAGGCTACACCCGGCATATTACCGCGAAAGGCGGAATAATAACGTGGGATGTCCCATTCAAACCCGACGGCACGATTGAGAAACCGTTTATCCAACAGCTCAGGGCTATGGACAATGTCCTGAATTAAGCGGGACTCCACGCAGGTTAGACGGTTGCTCTCACAAATACATTTGAAATGCGAAAAGTCAACATGAAAACTATGGCAAAACTGATGGAAACCGCAGGCCAGATGGAAGGAAAATCGGCTTGTGGCTCTGGAATCAGCCGCTGAAGGCATGTGCACCGTCCGCTTGAGTGGACGTGCCACCAAACACATGCGCATGAACTACACCACGGACCCTGGCGGATGGATCCGGGTCGAAATCGTAACGGGCGACGGCTTGTGGCCCCCAACGGGTCCGACCCCGAAGGATGGCTACACGTTCAAAGACTGTGACGTGCTGAATAGTGAGGCTCTCTCCGAAACCGTCACCTGGAACGGGAAAAGCCAGCTGCCACCGGCCAGCGATGAGCAATATCCATATGCGGTAATTCGACTTCACATGATGCGCGCCAGGCTTTTTGCCATCGAATGGGAATAGAGGCAAATTGAAACAACGTTTACAGATAGGAGGACACAATCATGAAACATAATTCCAAGACGCCTGACACAACAAATGATTCTGCAGCACGCAGGACGGCCTGGATGTATGAGCGTAAAGTGGGACTGACCACGCATTATTTCCCGCGTAAGGTCGAGGAAGTCGATGCGGTGACCGAGCGTTTTGACGTTAAGCGTGTGGCCGAACAATGTGAAAAGGCCGGCGCCGGCTGGTTTATGCTCACTCTCCATCACCAGCCCTGGCTGATGCAGGCGCCCAACGAGACGCTCGATCGGATTACGAAGACAAATGCTTACACGGCGAAGTGTGACCTGGCCGCGGATCTTTACGATGCACTTTCCGGCCGAAATATCCGCATGATGTTGTATCTGAACCTGCGTATCGATCCTGATGGGGCATGTCTGCCTGAGATCAAGAAGGCTTTGGGTCCTTGCCCGCCGGAAGACGAGACGATCGATCAGGTTGCTGAAGTCTACCGCGAATTCGCCGAACGCTACGGCCGGCGCGTATCCGGTTGGTGGGTGGATGGCGTCTGGCGGCCGGAATTTAAAGCGCAGCCTGAGGCGAAACGCGAAGATTGGTTCGGCAAACTGGCCGCGGCTCTCAGAGCGGGCAATCCGGACGCCGCTGTGGCCTTTAATGCCGGCGTGAATGAGGCGTTCATCCGTTATTCGGTTCAAAACGATTACACGGCCGGTGAGTCCAACGAACTGGTCGACCCGCCCACCGAGCGATTTGTTGATGGCGCACAATGGCACGCCTGGCCTCATCTCGGACACTGGTGGGGGTCGGGTGGAACGCGGTTCGACAACGAAGAGCTCTCCGACTGGGCGAGACGCGTCGCGAACGGCGGGGGGGGCATGAGTTTCGAAGTGGGTTCCCGGGGTATCACAAAATCGGGTCGGAATGACGACAACCCGGTGCAGGAAGGTCCGGTCGGGGCCATCGATCCGCGGCAGGTCGAGCAGGTAAAACAGGTCAGCGAAACCGTCCGCAAAAGATAAACGGCAAGAAGGATGAACCATTTGATGTGATTGGACTTCCGAGTACGGGACAGCAGGGGGGGCTACGATACCTGGCGCTGTTGAAGGCGGATCTCGTTCCCGGCCGAGTGATCCGTGAGCGGACTGGACTTCAGACGGAGACTGGAGTTCAGAACGCGGTCCGCCCCGGACAACGCAATCGGGAGCACACGTTCAGCGTGCGTTACACTCAGCCATTCAGGTTTAAACGTCATTGCGAGGCGGCGTAGCCGCCGCGGCAATCCCGCTGTTGGGTCGACAGAACCAGGAGATTGCTTCGTCCATCTTGCGATGGGCTCGCGATGATGCCTGTAGTCGGGTTCACAAGCTGGAGAGCCTGTGCCAAATGCGTTTCTCAACCGCCTCAAGTCCAGTTTCGCCTGCCGGGAGCGGGCTCAGCTGAACTCGAGTCTCCATGCCCGTGAGCGAATATTTCCGGGGACGGGATGCGGGGGTGCAAAATACCCGAGATGCTGCTGTAATCGAACCGGCTTTCAAATACGGTTT
>JAGXLK010000049.1 GCA_018334735.1 Planctomycetota bacterium
CCAACGAAGAGCTCGGCCGCCGCTGTCAGATGAGCTATGTTCATTTCAAAGAGGCCGGGCTCCGAGCCCCGATTGTCCAGTTCCATGTGGATTACTTCGCGCCTCTTGAACTCGCAGAGAAAGTCCGAATCGTTGGCCGTATGATCTGGAATGAAGGGGCACGAATGAATATTGAATACGAATTATATAAAGAAAACGGAACTCTCGCTGCTACCGGTTACACGGTCCAGATGTTTGTCACAGCGTCGGGCGAAACCCTCGTCGGTTCTCCCCCGCTCCTTGAACACTGTCGGGAACGTTGGACCAGCGGCGAATTCTCGGAGATGCAATGAACCCCCTCATCGTTGCCTGCAGTGCGAACACTCCCTACGGACCCGGTCTCCGGAAATGCTGGGAAGGTTTGATGGAGGGCCGATCCGGCATTCGGCCTGTGGAACGATTTGGTGAAGGCCAATTTATATCCGATTATGCGGCTCTCGTGCCCGATATCCCGATGAAGACGGGAAACCGGTTGATGGAACTTCTGGGACCGGTCCTTGAAAATTTGCCGAATCCCTTGCCACCGGAAATTCCCTTGTTTCTCGCTACCACCACCGGCCAGATCGATCTACTTGAACAGAGCGTGGAAAAAGGCTCGGGGCAAATCGAGTCAAGCTCGCCTCTCCGGTTACTCGATGAATTGCGGCAACTGACCGGCATACGCGGGCCCGCAAGAGTCGTCTCCTGCGCGTGCGCATCCTCCACGGCCGCCGTCGCTCGCGCCGCAAGTGAAGTGCAGGCCGGACACGCCGAAACCGCCCTTGTCGTCGGCTGCGACGCCGTTAGCGAATTTGTCTACGCCGGTTTCTCAACCCTAATGGCTATGTCACCTCAACCGGCCCGCCCCTTCGACCGCGACCGCGACGGGCTGACGGTCGGTGAAGCGGCCGCCGCAACCTTCGTTATGAACCCGTCGCAAGCGGGCGCCGGAAAGTATCAGCCGCTGGCTGAGGTTCTGGGCTGGGGATACACCAATGATGCCAATCACATGACCGGCCCGTCGCGTGACGGTAAAGGGTTGAAAAGGGCCATCGAAATCGCACTCGATATGGCCGCCTGCGCCCCCGAGGATCTCGCATTCGTTAATGCCCACGGAACGGGCACTGTTTATAACGATGCCATGGAAATGAAAGCTCTCAGACAGGTTTTCGGCAACAATCCCAAGCCGGTATACTCGATCAAAGGCGGGACCGGCCATACAATGGGAGCCGCAGGTCTGTTGGAAATCCTGTTGACCGCAGAGTCTTTGAAAGAAGCAATCATCCCCTCTACCGTCGGTATGGACGAACCGGACGAGCGGGCTCAAGGGTGGGTAAAAACAGAACACGTTTCAGTTCCCGCAAATCGTCCGGCCCTCAGCATCAATTCCGGTTTCGGTGGTGTCAACGTGGCTGTGGTTCTGCAGAAAACACCCTGAAAGAATTTCTCTGATCCCGCGGAACCGACGCAGAGCGGGGAACACGAAGAACCAGCGGCCAAAAAATAAGCGTAAACACCTTCAAAACAGAGATGGAGATGACAGAAATAAATTCCAATGTGCCCGTGATGATATCCGCGGGATGGGTGCGGCCCCGGAGCGGAGGCCATTGGACCGGAGACGCATGCGACGAAGCACCGGTCACAAACGTGAACGAGCTTTTTACAAAAGAAATTCTCAATCATACAAATGTAAAAAATTACGGTCGATTTCCGGATGGCACACGAGCGGTCTGTTCGGCCTGCGCTCTGGCATTGAAAGGCGCCGGGCTCTGGCCAGGAGACCAAAAGAGACCAAACACCGGTCTTCTGATCGCCGGATACGATCACACATTGATGCAGAACTGCTCTTTTTTTCAGGACTACATTGATAACGATAGGATAATAGCCCGTGGACAGCTATTCATCTACACCCTCCCGACAAGCGCGGTTGCTGAAGCGGCCATCCTGCTCAAAGCAGAAGGTCCTCTGCTCTTCGAAGAATCCGGAAAAGCACCTTTCGCGAATTTGTTGAACGTGGGGGAGGGCCTTATCAACTCCGGGCAGGCCGAACGGATGATGCTTGTCTGGCAGAACACCGAAACGACTCTCTGCGGCCTGCTCGATGGCACAGCGGCCGGGGCCAGCGTGAATTCGAATCAACATCTGATAACAATTGCCCAGAAATGGAATAACCCCGTCGACGGAATTGACTTTTTTCGCGACCAAACATCGGGCAGAAACGAAAAAGAAAGAACGACATGATGAAGGTTAAACTGATTTACCCAAGGTGGCCAAAACTCAGAAACCAACCGGAGTTTGACCTCCCACCTCACGCCCCTGTTGTGGTTGCAGCGGCCTTTCCAGACGACGTTGAAATATCTTTCTGCGATGAAAACGTCTCCGAATTGAACTTCCAGGAAGACGCCGACCTGATCGCCATTTCCTGCCTGCTGACCTGTCAGATGCCCCGGGCCTGGGAGATTGGTGACCGCTACCGGGAATTGGGCAAACCCGTGATTTTCGGTGGGATCGGCACAATGCTCCACGCCAATGAGACCCAACAGCACGCCGACAGCGTTTTTATCGGCGAAGCCGAGGGGCGAATGGAAGAAGTAATCAGAGATGCCAAACACGATGAGCTAAAACCGCGTTACGACTATTTCCACGATTGGCCCGACCTCGAAACCGTCGGTCCGGCACGACGCGATATTTTGGAAAAGGAAAAATACCGCTTCCGAAACGTTCAAATGGTCGACCTTGTCCACGCGTCCCGAGGATGCCGGTTCAACTGTTTCCCCTGCTGCACCCCGTATCTGGGCGGTCGCCAGTTCCGCCCTCGTCCCATGGATAAAGTCGTCGAAGAAGTCGCCGGGATCGAGAACAACCGTCTGTTTTTTGTCGACAATTCGATGGCCCAGGATGACGAGTGGGAGAAAGAACTTTTCCGGGCTATCGCCCCGCTGAAAAAAAAGTGGATCTCCCATCCAATCAAAGATGATCCGGAAATCATGGATCTGGCCGCCGAAGCCGGTTGCTGGTACGTCTATCAAGCCATTATCAACACCTCTGAGGTCATCGCTAACCGCATTCGGCGTCTCAAGGAACGCGGGATCGGCGTCGAAGGAACCGTCATCCTTGGCACAGACGATCAGGATGTGGATTCCATAAAACGTCTCGTAGACTTTCTGCTTGAGCTGGAACTCGACCTGGCAGAATTTACCATACTTACACCTTTCCCCGAGACCCCAATCCGGCGCGAATATGAGGAGCAAAACCGCATACTCAGTAACGATTGGATCAAATATACCTGCGACGAAACGGTTTTCCAGCCCGCCCAATTGACCATCGATGAACTCTACGAAATGTATGAATACGCCTGGGATCAATTTTACTCCGACTGCAGCATCGAACTGAAAATGGCCAAACTTTACGTCGATGTGATCAGCAAGGAAAAAGCCGACGGCACTTATAAAGGAACCAAAGACTCCGGGCCAAAATGGGGGCGCGAAAAAGAATGAAAATTCTGCTGATATCTGCCAATACCGCAAAGATGCCCTACCCGGTTTATCCCCTCGGGTTGAGTATCGTCGCCGCCGCAGCCCGGGAAGCCGGTCACCAGGTGCAATATTTCGATTTTCTCCAGAGTGATATGTCGTTCAGCGCGCTGGAAAAAACTATCGAAAAAGAATTGCCAGACGTGATCGGAATCTCAATACGTAACATCGATAATGTCAATATCCTGCGCGAAGAATGCTACCTCGACAAGGTACGGCGTATCGTCGAATTGCTGCGGGAAATATCAAACGCCAAAATTGTGCTCGGTGGCTCGGCTTTTTCCATTATGCCGGAACCGATACTCAAAACCGTTGGCGGTGACTACGGAATCTGCGGAGAAGGCGAACAGGTCTTCGTCCGGTTCCTCAACGAAGCCGAAGAAGGGAATTACCCGCCGACCGGCACCATCCTCTCCGACGACAACTACCTCGGCGGTGATGCCATGCCTTCCCCTGACTACGAAAAGGACCTGCTGGCAAGATACCTGGAAAGCGGCAGCGTAACTCCTGTCCAGACCAAACGCGGCTGCCCCCATAACTGCCTCTATTGCTCCTACCCGGCGCTGGAAGGACACAAGCTGCGCCCACGCGATCCCGTCCAGGTCGTCGACGATATCGAAGCCCTGCAGAACGAACATGAAGTGAGTTATGTTTTTTTTACGGATTCCGTCTTCAATGACAGCAAAGGCCTCTACCTGGAAGTTGTGCGGGAGATGAAAAAAAGAGGCATCAAAATCCCCTGGTCCGCATTCTTCAACCCTGCAAATATCACACCGGAAAACGTGGCGGAGATGAAAGAAACGGGACTGCGTGCCGCGGAGGTGGGTTCGGATGCCGCCTGTGACGAAACACTCAAAGGCCAGCGCAAACCTTTCACCTGGGCGGATGTGATCAGAGCAAACGACATTTTTCGAGACGGCGGCGTTTCAACGGCACACTATTTCATGTTCGGGGGACCCGGCGAAACCCGCGAAACTGTCAAAAAAGGAATCGAAAACATAAAAAACCTCGATTGTTCCGCCGTTTTCGTGTTCCTGGGCATACGCATCTTGCCGCGCACCGAATTGAAGGAAGTCGCAATTCGCGAAAGCCTCGTCTCTGCCGACAATGAGCTGCTGGAACCGGTTTACTACTTTTCGCCGGCACTGGATCGGGACTGGCTCGAGAAAACGCTCAACGAAGCTTTCGAGCCGCTTCGATACGTCGTGTACCCTCCCAACGCAATGGATGACAAACTCCAGATGCTCCACAAACTCGGTCATACCGGCGCGCTCTGGGACCTGCTGTCCGCATTGCCAGAAAATTAACCGTCTCCCGTTGATAGCAACGGTCAGCGTGATTATACTTAATGATCGATTTCCTTTGATAAAACTCGAATGGTGAGCGCAACATCGGAAGCTGTTCTCGGAAAAAGGATTCCAATTTTGGGCAAAGATATCGACGAACTCAAAAAAGAACTGAAAAGACTCCTGATCCAGGATCTGTCCCTTGAAGATATTGAACCGGAAGATATCGAAGATGATACCCCGCTGTTCGGAGATGAAGGAGTAGGGCTCGATTCGCTCGATGGCGTGGAACTGGTCGTCATGCTTCAAAGAAATTACGGTCTGGAAGTCAAAGAAATGCAAAAGGGTATGGAAATTTTTCAGACCATCAATACACTCGCCAACTACGTAATGGAAAACGCCGAGAAATATCCATCAAATTCCTGACCCGAACTGGCCTGACGTTCGCTTTCCGATTCCCGCCACGCTTATCCCCCGGCACGAGCAGATTTCGATCTCAAGAACTGACAAAGATAGATAGCTGTGCGGAGTTCCGAAAAACAGAGCGGTTTTGAATTTTCCGCTCCGTCCTTTTAATCGCCATGCGGTTTCCCCAATAGTGGGATTGGAGCCAGCTCCTGATGCCACCTCCCATTTATATCACCGGTATAGGGCTTATATCCGCCGCCGGCGGCGATGTGTCGCAGACGTTATCCTCCTTCAGGAACGGTGCCCCGGCTGCCGAACCGAAACCTTTCTCCGAAACAACCCTCGATTGCCCCGCTTTCCCCGCGGCCCAAAAGCCCCAATCCTCGCTCTGCCAGACCGATTGCCCGTCCCGAACCGTCGTCCTCGCCCTCCACGCCGTCGAAGAGGCACTCGAGCGCGCCGGTCGACCCGACCGCGAAACAACCCTGCGAATCGGGGTCTGTATGGGCACAACCGTCGCCTGCCAGTTGAACAATCTCCGGTTCTACAAACAGTTTCGACAGGCCTCCAGAGCGTCCCTCGAGCCGGTCCGTGATTTTCTCAATGGCAACCTCGCGGAATTCGTGGCCGCTTCACTCGATGCCCATGGCCCACGGGCAACCGTCGTAAACGCCTGCTCATCGGGCGCCGATGCCATAGGAACGGCTGTTCACTGGTTACAAAATGACCTCTGTGATATCGCGGTGGCCGGTGGAGCCGACGAACTGAATCGAATCCCCATCTGCGGTTTCCACTCGCTCGGAATTATGAGCGACAATCCCTGCAAACCCTTCGACAGAAACCGCGATGGACTGAACCTCGGCGAAGGTGCCGGCGCGCTCGTGCTCGAAAGCGAAACCTCCGCGCGGAGACGCGGTCGAGAGCAAGAACTGTTCCTGAAATCATACGCGGCCGGATGCGATGCCCACCATATCACTGCCCCGCACCCGGAAGGCGTGGGTCTGAAACTCGCGCTGGAATACGCCCTGAAATCGGCAGAGATCAAGCCGGACGATATCGCCTTTGTCAACGCTCACGGCACTGCCACCCCTGATAACGACCAGGTCGAGGGAAACGTGCTCGCCGAATTTTTCGGCGAAGACCTCGTTTTCCTGTCCACAAAAGGATACACCGGCCATACGCTGGGCGCGGCGGGCGCGCTCGAAGCCGGTTTCACCGCCCTCGCCCTGCAAGAGGGCTGGCTCCCGGCTAATCGGAGCTTCCAAAACGCTGATCCCGATATCCCGATCTCCCCCGTCGTC
Organism: Planctomycetota bacterium; assembly: GCA_018334735.1. Next base: position 6,547 of record JAGXLK010000049.1, read on the forward strand.
GAGAAGACTCCGATCGTGGGCCGGGCCGCCGTTTCAACATCCCTCGCCTTCGGAGGCAACAACGCAGCCATCGTCATCGGGAGGGGAACATGATGGAGATCCAAGGATCAGGTGTCGTTTTCACCCACGGGCGCGGGACGGAAGATCTGGATAAGATTTTGCGAGGAAATTGGATCTCCCCGGAGCGGCAGGATGTTCCGGGTCGCAACGCGCCAATGCCCGCATTCCGGGTGCCCAAAAAAACGCTCAAAGATAAAACCACACTCAAGGGTATGCGCCGGGCGGATCGGCTCAGCCGGATGGCAACTCTCGCGGCCACCGATGCCTGGCAAACGGCCTCGCTTGAAAACACCAATCCGGCGCGGGTGGGAATCATCCTCGCCACCGCCCTGGGGCCTCACGCCCGGACGTTTCAATTCCTCGACAATATACTGGATTTCGGCGACGAAGCGGTCTCCCCAACAATTTTTTCGCATTCGGTGCACAACGCGGCCGCCTCGTATATCGCCACCACCCTCGATGTGCACGGACCGGTCCTGACGGTCACCGATTTTGATTTTGCGTTCCAACAGGCGCTCGCTACCGCCCGGTGCTGGCTTGATCAGGACCGCTGTGATGCCGTGCTGGCCGGCACGGCCGAAGAACTCGGAGAAGTTATGCTCCACGTCTGCGGACGGATGGTCACAATGCCTGACAATGGAAGACCCAGACCGCTGGCTTTCGCCGAAAATCCCGTCATCGTCCCCGGGGAAGGAGCAGCTTTCTTCGTGCTCACCTCGGAAACCAGAGGTGAAGGAAGAGTTTCAGTAACGACCGCCAAACCCGAAAACGATGCGGATCTGACAATCCTCGATGCAGAGGGGCTTTCGGGATCGGAGATGGCATATCGGGACCTCTTGCCAGAAACGGGCCAGGTGGCCAATTATTGCCCCGTGTTCGGAAGTATGATGACCGGCACCGCCCTGCAATGCGCCATCGCGGAACTATCACTGCGAGGCCAGATGCGATACGCGAGTCCCCTGACCGATGGGACGAAAGAACTGAGAGTCTGCCGGGAAACGGGTCCTGCAAAGATAAAAACGATACAATGCATCAAGATCGGACGAGATCAGGCGGTTCAAAACATTACACTCTGCCGGCGAATGCGGCAACTTGAATTGGACAAATGAAAATGGCTGAAACGGAAAACGTCGAAAAGATCGAAGAAATTCTTCTCCGGGAAATCGCCACAATACTCTCCATGGACGAGGAAGAGATCACACCCACCACCCCGCTGGCCTCGGTGGGCATGGATTCCATCCGGTTTGTCGAAGTCCTTCTTCTCATCGAGCGAGAATTCGACGTGGAACTCATTAAATCTCAGTTGAGTCGCGACGACGTCAAAGACATCGCCTCACTCGCCCGCTCCATCTACGCCGCGAAACAACAGTAAACAGTCGGCATCGGATTGGGGGGCGATGCCTGGAAACGTTGATAGCCCCTCCCACGTAATCCGGCGCGATTCGTGCTCGCCGCACTCCAGAGCCGGCTCCGCCGGCGGGGTGCATACCTCGGCCGGTTTCGAGACCTCCCGCCGCAAAGAACATTTTCCCCAACCCGGGGATGTTGGCGCAATCGGCCTGGGTGCTGTCCCGCGCGCCAACGGCGCGCTGTGGAGTGCGGTGTGTTGCGACGCGGCTGTGCCGCGACGCACTCACCGCTGTGCCGTTTGTCTCGTCATGAAACAACTCAAAAACATCGCCTGTCCCCCAGACCCGAAAAACGCGAAAACGTCCTCCTTCACCTTGCGTCTTTTACCTCTCAAGCGATACTCTAACGAAACGCATCGACTTTGTACAAACGCAAAAGCAAACATCCCATGGATATCTCACTGCCCTGTTCCAGCAAAAAACGTTATCTCACCGGGATCGACTGGTCGATCAACGCACTTGACGCCATTACTAAACAGGCGACCGGGCACGGAAACTCCTCGCAGGTAATCCTGGTCCTCAATGGACGGCTTGACCCCGCCGACCTCGCCGATCTGCTTCGAAAGATCTTCAAAGGCCATCCCGTTCTGAGCGGAAATCTCGGCCGCGATTGGAGTCTCTGCCCCTGCTGGCGCATGCCGGGAAAGCCCCCGCGCAACCTTCCACTGTCCGTAACCACCGAAAAAGACGATTGGGAGGAAATATTCCTCCGGTTCCAGCGTCACGTTAACCAACCGTTCGCCGGTGAAAGACAACATCTTCACTTCCACCTGGTAAACTGCGGATCCCGACGTTCTTACCTGGGAATGCACTTTGACCATCGTCTGCTCGACGCATTCGGGGCCGAAGCATTCCTTGAATTGATCCAGCAAACCCACCAGGGGAAGCAATCGGCCATCACAGAACAGATCAGTCTGGTCGAAGACGCCCATCTCGATCATTGGGCGCGCCGTTTTCAGGGAGGCAAAGCCGTCAACCGGCTCCAGATCCGACTTTCACGCGGCAGGGTTGCGGCTTTCCCCACCCCCGCGCTTATCCCGCCTCTCTCAACACGGTTCAATCTGACGACACTCTCGGAAGAGGAGACCGAACAGCTTGTCGAACGTGCGTTCGGCACCGCCGGCTATTTTATGCTGCTTCCCTCGCTGCTGGCGGGCGTGGTCAGAGCGCTTGACCGTCTGGCCCGAAAACGTGGGCGCCCGGAAGGTCACTACGTAATCCCCGTCTCCGTCGTAAACCGCACACCCCAGGAAAAATGGGAAAAACTTTTTTTCAATCACGTATCCTTTATTATCTTCCAGATCCCCGTGGACCTGGCGCGGGAACGATCCGGGCTGATTGAATTCCTGCGTGATCGGCTCTACGATCACATGAAAAGCGGCACACCCGACGATTTCTACCACGCGAGCATGCTGACTCGTATCGTCCCCCTCCCGCTGATGCGCATGCTGGCAAAAATACCAATGCGCGGACAGATCGGCACCAGCTATTTTGCCTGCCTGAAAGAATCCGGCTACACTTCATCGGAATTCATGGGTTTTGAAGTGGAGAATCTGATTCACACCCCGCACGTCCCCCCGCCCCCCGGCATCGGCGTCTTCTTGAACCAGTTCCGAGGGCATCTCAATCTCGTCTTATCCCATCTCGAAGGTATCTTTTCCCCGGACGAAGCAACTGAGTTGACAGAGCAAATGAGGAGTGAACTTCTTGGCGAGTCGGTCGAAGACAT
>JAGXLK010000733.1 GCA_018334735.1 Planctomycetota bacterium
GAAGCGTGATACGCACGAGGCAATATTTTCAAAATACTCAGATGGTAAGTTCCAGCACCAGGCGTTGGATCTCAATCCAGATCATATTCTCACTCCGGATGGATGGAAAACGGCCGGCGAGGGTGTTGTCTCCGGCAATCTCTTCCAGGTCGTCTCTTTCTGTCTGGTTTGGTCCGCTGAACCGCGGATAGGGCTGCTGAGAAGCGCCGAGCTCCACAACCACATCTGCCCGGGTGTCAACGCGGGCTACGCGCTGGCACAATACATTAAAAAACGGCTCCCCCTGCGCGATGGCGAAAAATATGTCCTTGTCAGTGCCCCGCCGGCCTGCCCCGTTGATGGTCTGCAAACTGCCCTCGACTGCACGGCCGGGAAAAAAGCGATGTTCACCATGAAGACCAGCCAAAAAGTTCTGGCACAACATGAATACAAGAAACTCAAGCCTTCTGTCATTGTCCTCCGCATTAATTCCGCCGCCGATAGCTGCGAAGGCTCTGTCCTGGCGTTTGATTTCGAGAAAGCCTGCAAAGATCTCGGCGTCAGTCGCTCTAATCTCTCCCCGCCGGGGGGCCACGACAATCCCCTTTTCTACATCTCCCGGATCCGCATCGCGCGGAAGATGGCAGGCATGAAGACGGAACAAAAGATGGGATGGATCAAGGTGCTGAAGACGTTTTCAGGCAACGCGCAATTGGCCGACAAGCTGGCAGGCGCATCGTTCGATCCGTATGCGGATCTACCGTGAATAAATCGAAAGTGTCATTTCAAATGCCCTCAAAAAATGCTCGCCCCCTGCTGAAAATCGTCCTCGGCCTCTTTGTGGCAGCCGGTCTTCTGAGCGCCTCCCTGTCCTGCCAACGCAACGGGAATGGAACCAACGGGCAGGAATCGACCACAACATACACGATTGCGGACGCAACGGGTGATTGGGGCTATCCAACCCCCTACGGGATGTATCCGCGCGGCCCGGGATACATCCGCATGAGTTTCATTTTCGACACGCTTATCTGGAAGAATAAGGACGGCGAACTCACGGGCGCGTTGGCGGAAAAATGGAGTTATTACGAAAAACAAAAAACCTACACTTTCTCCCTGCGAAAAGATCTCAAATGGCACGACGGCCATCCTCTGACGGCGCGGGATGTCGTTTTTACGTTCCAGTACATGCAGAATCATCCGTGGCCATGGATGAAATCGGTTCTTATCCGCGATGTCAGGACAACGGATGCTTCCACCGTTGAGATTGTGCTTAAGAAGCCGTATGCGCCTTTCCCCACCAACATTGCCGGGACCGTTCCGATTCTGCCCGAACACATCTGGAATACTGTTGAAGATCCGAAAAAATTCCGCGGCGAAAAAGCAGTCATCGGAAGCGGGCCATACCGTCTGTCAGACTACAGTCCGTCGCACGGCACTTATCTGTATCTGTCGTGGGACAATTATTACCTGGGAAAGCCGAAATTCGACCGCATTCGATTTGTAAAATACAGTGAGGAAATCACTCCGACCGCATTGAGAACGGGGGAAATCGACGCGGGCGCTGTGCCGCCTGAAACTGTGGACGAATTGAGGGAAGATGGCATCACCGTGGCGAGTCAACCGCCGGTCTGGGCAGCAAAATTGATGTTCAATCACAAAAAGGCCCCGCTTTCCCACGTAAATTTCCGTCATGCAGTCGCCCACGCCATTAATCGGAAGAGACTGACCAAAATCGTGCGTCGCGGACACGGCATTCCCGGCAGCCCCGGCCTGCTCCCTCCCGGCAACGAATTCTGGCACAATCCCGACACACCAGAATACGAATACGATCCGCCGCAGGCCCAGAAATTGTTACAGGAACTGGGTTATGAACGCGGCGAGAATCAATTTTTCCGGAAAGATGGAGAAGTTCTTGAGGTAGAACTACTGGTCGCGCCCGGCCGCCAGGAATTCGGCCGAACCGCCGAAGTCCTGGAACGTCAACTGGAATCCGTGGGAATCCGGATCGAAACGCGCGGCATGGAAGCAAAATCGCTCGATGCCGTGCTGAAAAAATGGCATTTCGAAGTGGCCTTGAGCGGCCACGGCGGACTCGGAGGTGATCCCGAGATACTCAATAAAATGATCATCGGCCCGAGTTTTAACAGCGCACGGTATCGACAAAACAAAAGCCTTACGGAGATGCTGCAAAAACAACTCCGTCAGGTCGACCGCACCAAACGACAGAAGATGGTCTATGGAATTCAGGATTTGTACGCCCACGATCTGCCCGCGATCACCCTCTATCATCCGACCTGGTACTGGGCCCACAATAAGAAAACGGACATCACCTATACGCCCGGCGGGCTGGCCATCGGGATCCCGCTCCCGCTTAATAAAATGCTTTTTGTCACAGACCGGGAAAAATGAAAACCCATCTGGTCAATTATGCCGTCGCCTTCGCGATCATTCTGTGTCTCAATTTCGTGCTTCCCCGTTTGATGCCCGGCGACCCCCTCACGGCCATCTACGGGGAAGAAGCGATGCTGCAGATGGACGCTGAGATGGAAGCCCGACTGGCCGAACAATACGGACTCAACGCCCCGCTCTGGAAACAGTTTGGCACCTATCTCGGCCGACTAATCCGCGGCGATCTGGGACACTCTTTTTATTTCAAAGCGCCCGTGACTTCGGTCATCCTGTCCTACCTTCCGTGGACGATTCTGCTTGTGGGAA
>JAGXLK010000734.1 GCA_018334735.1 Planctomycetota bacterium
ATCTTCCGGCGTCTCATGGGGACAAGTTGCCGGATCCGCTGGCGGGAAGATGGGGAAAAAGAACGGGTCTGGGTGACGGATCCGGCCCATCCCATCGCCCGGGGGCTGGATGAATTCTTCGAACTGCAACAGACCGAGATGTACGGCGAACCGTTCGACGTACCGCCGCCGGACGAACTGGTTTTCGTCAGCTGGTTCGAGGGCGGAGAAGTCTTCCGCAGCGGCTGTTGTTACCACCGCGGCCAGGGCAAAATATTCTATTTCCGTCCGGGGCACGAAACCTATCCTATTTATTACGATGAAAATGTGCTGAACGTTCTCTATAACGCATGTCTGTGGGCAGCTCCGAACAACGGTCCCGATCCTACATTCGGCAACCAGGCTCCTCTGGAAGAAACGTAGGTGAGAGTAGACGGCGCCGGTGGGTACCGAACACAGGCCAGTTTCGGCCGCATCATTCGGGCCTCGGCACACGCACATGCTGAAGACGGTGCTCTTCTTTGTCGTGGGTATATTGATGGAGCAAAATTCGGTTTGAAAGCATCCGTTTTGTTAGATCGGCGACAACGGAATCGTAAGCTGGATCCCCCGCAAGATTCTTCTCTTCTCGGGAGTCGGTGCGCAAATTGTACAGGTTTTGAACACCCCCCTGTTCGGGATCGAAAACCATCTTCCAATTGGCGGTCCGGATCATCACCGCCGTGCTGATTTCGCTGAAAACTGCCTCCCGACTCGCTCCGCGTTCATCCCTGAGAATGGCCAGCAGATCGCGTCCGGGTCTCTGCTGTTGTGCAGAATCCAGGGTCCCCGCCAGCGAAAGGATCGTCGGGTAGATGTCGAGGTGGGAGACCAGTTGTTTGGAGTCTTTCCCTCGTAGTCCCCTGGCGCCACGAATCACTCCCGGACCGGCCATAATCAGGGGAATACCGGCGCTCTGTTCGTAGAAATACCTTTTGTCCCATATCCCGTGATCGCCGAGATTGTCGCCGTGATCGGAGGTGAAAATTATGACAGTATTTTCCAGAATGCCCTGTTCTTCAAGAGTGTCCATAATTTCGCCGACATATTTGTCCAACAAAGCGCACTTATCCATATAATCCGCGCGGCGTTTGCGCAGACCTTCCGAATCCGGGCCATCGATCGGGGCCGGCACGTCGGAGGGTTGGTGCTGTTGGCCGGGATGCCAGAACGGTGGGTGTGGGCCGCTGAAACCAATATTCAAATAGAACGGAGACTCTTCGCTGTAATTTTCAACAAATTCCCGGGCTTTCCCTCCGATGTAAGCATCCTCGTAGTATTCTTCAGGGAATGGATAGCCCTCGCCCATATGATCGAGAGCCTTGATATATTCCTTGTAGAGACCTTCTTCGCGGAGGTGTTTTGTAAACTGGCATTCGTTGTATTTATGCTCATAAGGATTCAAAACCTGATGGACGTAATCGAATCCGAATTCCATGACTTCGTCACGATGCTGCGTAAAATCCATGTCCAGGCCGTAGCCGTCGATGTAATGGTGTCGTCCTACCAGCGCCGTATGATACCCGGCGTTTTGAAGATGGGACATAAAGGTATCAGCTCTCTGCCGCCCGTCCAGAGGCTCGGCCATGTTACCGCATATGCCATGCTGGGAGGGGTAAAAACCGGTAATGATCGATGCCCGCGCAGGTTGACAAAGGGGAGACGTGGTATATGCGTGCTCAAAAATGGCCCCGCGATCAGCGAGCTGAAGGAGTCGGGGAGTGCTCCGACCGACGGCATCGGGACGAAAATGATCGGTGATGATCAGCACGATATTAGGTCTGTTTTTTGACGCACCCATATTTTGCTCCTATCGGGATTCGGTCATTCAGGCTTGGGACGGTCAGGCAATTCCAAGGACCGCCGGTAAAACGAAAAATGAAAGCGGTGATCCGTTCCACATGTCGGAACTGTACACCGCATTTCACAGCCAGCCGAAGCTGGCGATATGTCATACAAACACAGATTGCCGGTAGCTTTCACAAAAAATATTACCACTATAAGGTAGCAACAAAGGTGCCGGTTTACTCAACTATGCCCATCTCAATGGCTTTTTCGGCAATTTGAACGGTATTGAGCGCTGCGCCTTTACGGATATTGTCGGAAACACACCACATGTCGAGCGTGTTTTCCCGGGAGGGATCACGACGGATTCGACCGACATACACCGGGTCTTTGCCCGATGCTTCCCGCGCGAGGGGATACGAATGAGATACCGGATCGTCGACGACCTCTACCCCAGGGGCCTTCGCGAGAATTTCACGCGCTTGTTCGGAAGACATTTTATTCTCGAATTCGACATTGATTGTTTCGCTGTGACTCATCGACACCGGAACCCGCACGCACGTCGCGGTAATGGGCATTTCAGGTTCGTTTAAAATCTTCCGGGTTTCTTTAATCATTTTGACTTCTTCACTGTAATAACCCGGATATTCTTCCTTCATACTTCCGATTTCTGGCAGGCAATTATCATAAATTTGATGCGGATAAGGTCCCAACTCAGCGTCAATGCCTTCGGCGGCACATGTTCGCTGCTCCCTCAGGGCTCTCACACCGGCACGTCCGGTACCACTGACAGCCTGGTAAGTGCTGGTCACAATGCGACGAATAACCCCAACCTCATGCAGAGGAGCCAGGGCCACGACCATCTGAATGGTGCTACAATTCGGGTTG
>JAGXLK010000735.1 GCA_018334735.1 Planctomycetota bacterium
ACACCCTTTCGAGCAAAGAAGGTCCAATTTCAACCCGGACAAACATACCGCGGAGATCTGCCTTCAAGTGCTCAAGGCCGCCATTGCATCCTTGAGCGGGGAGCGGGAATAACCCATCAGCTAAAATCCGTCCGTCATCTGAGGGAGACATGGCGATAGACAAACCGATTGCCGAACTGGAGCGGACCGATATCGAAGCGCTTATGGACAACGGCGTCCCGGAAGGGCGGCAGATAGAGTACAAGCGCGAACTGCCGGGCCGCGGGAATGACGACAAAAAGGAGTTCCTGGCCGACGTGACGTCTTTTGCCAATGCGTCCGGTGGACACCTCATTTTCGGTGTGGATGAAGACGAGAGTGTTCCCGTCGCTTTGCCGGGCCTTGGGGATATCAATGTCGATGAGGAAAAACAGCGGTTGGAGAACATGATGCGGGACGGGGTCGAGCCCCGCATGCCGGGCGTACAGATACGGGCCATTGGCGGATTCTCTGAGGGCCCGATGTTAGTTTTGCAGATACCCCAGAGCTGGGCTTCGCCGCACATGGTAACGTTCCGGAATTGGTGCCGGTTCTTCAGCCGAAACAACGCCGGGAAATATCAACTGGACGTGCGGGAAATCCGTGCTGCCTTTGCTCTGTCAGAGGCCCTGCCTGAAAGTATCAAGCGGTTTCGTGATGATCGTTTGGGGAAGATCGTGGCCGACGAAACACCTATCCCACTTCGGCCTGAACCGAAACTAGCGCTTCATCTCTTGCCAATAGCAGCTTTCAACAGGGACTTATGTTTAGATGCGTCTGAGATCATGCAGCATTACCGTAGCTTTCCACCTATGCTTCGGAGTGGTCAGTACCAACGGTTCAACGTCGACGGCGTGGTAACCAGTTCGGGCACTGTCGAGAGCAGTGGAGGTGGGCCCCGTGCGTACTGCCAAGTATATCGGTCAGGGATCATTGAGTCAGTAGATGCTCAGTTCACCGGTGATTTAGAGGGTTGTTTGACCATTCGGAGCAAATACGAGGATGGTGTCCTCGAAACGACGGAAACGTATCTATCAGGACTTGCACAGCTGGAGGTCCCGCCCCCTTTTATGGTTCTTCTCAGCATGATCGGTGTCGAAGGCGCTCGAATGTACGTGTCCACAACCAGGCGGATGCTTCGTTCTCCTACACCTATCGACAGAGACATACTTACACTGCCGGAAGTGATACTTGACGGTTACGAATGCGATCTAACCCATAAGCTACGCCCCATCTTTGACGCTGTTTGGAACGCGTGCGGGCACGAGTGCAGTCCGAACTATGACGAAGAAGGTAACTGGGCCCCACGCTGAAAGGATAAAGTTGTTTTGGGAAAAACGTTCCGAATGACTGAATCGGCCGTAGAGCAGACGGCACTGGACTGGCTGATCGATCTGGGTTACGAGGTAGCCCACGGACCAGATATCAGTCCGGGCGGCCCTTCGCCTGAACGGGATAACTACCAGGATGTCGTGCTTGTGCGGCGGCTGCGTGAATCCCTGGAGCGCATCAATCCGGACATGCCAGCGGAGGCCATGGACGAGGCCGTGCGGCGGATCTCACAGGCCGAAAGCCCCTCGCTGGTGGAGAACAACCGCTGCTTCCACCGGCTGCTCAGCGATGGGGTCGACGTCGAATGTCGGGACAAGGATGGCCGAATCCAACACGAGAAGGTCTGGCTGGTGGATGCCTCTGAGCCCGAGAACAACGACTGGCTCGCCGTCAACCAGTTCACCGTCGAGGAAGGACGCAACACGCGCCGGCCCGACATCCTTATCTTCGTCAACGGCCTGCCCCTGGCCGTCATCGAGCTGAAGAACCCCGCCGACGAGAAGGCCACGGTCCTGACCGCTTTTCGTCAGTTCCAGACCTACAAGCAGGAAATACCCGGACTCTTCCGGTTCAACGAAATGCTCGTTGCGGCCGACGGCATGCAGGCGCGGGCGGGCACACTGACCTCCGAGTGGGAGTGGTTCCTGCCCTGGCGGACAATCGAGGGAACCGAGCTCTACAGGGAACCGGGCAACGAGAAGCAGACGGAAGGCGAGCTGCGCCCCGGGCTCGAAGTGCTCATCCCGGGGATGTTTGAGAAGCGTCGCTTCCTGGATCTGGTGTTGAACTTCGTGGTCTTTGAGGATGACGGCGCGACCGTCGCCAAGAAGTTGGCCATCTACCACCAGTACCACGCCGTGAACAAGGCGGTTGACTCCACCCTGGAAGCCGCTTCGCCCGAGGGCGACCGGCGGATCGGCGTCGTCTGGCACACCCAGGGCAGCGGGAAAAGCCTCTCCATGGTCTTCTACTCGGGAAAGATCGTCCGCCACCCCGAGATGGAGAACCCGACCCTCGTGGTGATAACGGATCGCAACGATCTGGACGGACAGCTCCATGGGACATTCAGCCGCTGCCGGGAACTACTGCGTCAAACCCCGGCGCAGGCCGAGAGCCGGGAACACCTGCGGAAGCTGCTCGAGGTGCCGGCGGGCGGGGTGGTGTTCACCACCATCCAGAAGTTCTTTCCTGAGGAGGGCGAGGCCGAGCATCCGCTGCTCTCCGAACGTGAGAACATCGTTGTCATCGCGGATGAAGCGCACCGCAGCCAGTACGGGTTTATCGACGGGTTCGCCCGGCACATGCACGATGCCCTGCCGAATGCCTCCTTTATCGGCTT
>JAGXLK010000050.1 GCA_018334735.1 Planctomycetota bacterium
AAAGTGCCCCGCAAATACTGCCATTGGGTGCAGACTTTTTTAGCCCGCATTTCTCACGAACCTGAAGGTATAATTATTATAAACGGCAGCCAGAAAGACTTTGCACTATATTTCGCATCTGATCTCAGTACACAGTGCGTAATCTGAGTCTATAAACAGCGGTTCGCCCTCCGGAAGCGGGTTTATGCCGGCCACCGACGATACTGGAATCTGATATCCAAAGGATCCGGCAACCGCTCTGCCACAGGCGAGGTACCATGGACAGTTTTACCGCAGGAGCCGGCCGGGTTATAATGCTCTCATGAGGGGTCTCCCCTGCCACAAGACACTGGAGCTAACATGGGAATACAAACATTAGGCGTAAGGATTTACGGTAAAGAGGATCTGAGACTTGAGAAATTCGAACTCCCTGAACCAAAAGATGATGAAATCATAGCCGAAGTGATCTCCAACAGTATCTGCATGTCTTCGCACAAAGCAGCGGAACAGGGGGAGGATCATAAACGCGTGCCCGATGATGTCGCGGAAAATCCCACTTTAATCGGCCACGAATTCTCGGGGCGACTCCTGAAAATCGGAGACAAATGGGCGGACCGTTTCGAACCCGGGCAAAAATTTGGGATCCAACCGGCGCTCAATTACAAAGGCTCACTCGACGCGCCTGGTTATTCCTACCAGTGGATCGCCGGCAACACTCAGAAAATCATCATCCCTCAGGAAGTTATGCTGATGGACTGTCTCCTTCCCTATAAAGGTGATGCCTTTTTCAAAGCCTCTTTGTCGGAACCTATGTCCTGTCTCATTGGAGCTTTTCGCGCCCAATGGCATTACGCCGAACCCGGCAAATACGAACACGAATTCGGGATCAAAGAAGGCGGACACTGCGCCCTGTTGGCCGCCGCCGGGCCAATGGGACAGGGGGCAATAGATGTCGCTCTGCACGCCGACAGACAACCGGCGAAATTGTTGGTAACTGACATCGATCCGGATCGATTGGCGCGCGCCAAACAACTATTCCCCGAAAAAGAGGCCGCTTCTCAGGGCGTCGAGCTTGTTTTTCTGAACCCCGCTGAATTGCCCGAAGGACAAGATCAACTCGTCGACTACGTGCGCGATTTCACCGATGGAGAAATGATGGATGACGTCTTCGTGTTCTTCCCCCATCCAGGGGTGATCGCACAGGGAGATAGTTTACTGGCGCGTGACGGATGCCTGAATTTCTTCGCCGGCCCGCAGGAAAAAGATTTCAGCGCCCCTATTAACTTCTACGACGTCCATTACGAACGCCACCATATCGTCGGTACAAGCGGGGGAAATACTGAAGATATGCGCATCGCCCTCCACCTCATGGGAGAGAATCGGGTCAATCCCGCCGGAATGATCACTCACGTTGGCGGCCTGAATTGTGTGCCACAAACAATTCTGGATCTGCCGGATATCCCGGGCGGCAAAAAGCTTATCTACACTCACGTGCGCATGCCGCTGAGGGCAATTGATGAGTTCGAGGATGCTGCCGAAGAAGCCGATGAGCCCCTGAAAAGTGTCTTCAGCGAGCTGGCAAAAATCTGCGAGAAAAAGGGCGGGCTCTGGTGCACCGAAGCCGAGGATTTCCTGCTGAGCTGCGAAGATATTCGACTGGAAGATGTCTGACAGTTCTGGAACCGGGTCCCGCCCGAGTGAAACGCCGGGAAACGCCAATTGACTTTCCGGCGAACGATACCCCGGTCTGTCATAAATAGTCTCAGCGTATGGCTGATTGCTTATCAGTGTCCCGGACACCCTTCAATCCTGATTATTCCAGATCCTGAGATGTGCGCTAAAGACACCATCATAGCTGTCTCGACACCGCGCGGGTTCGCATTACGGTCGATCATCCGCCTGAGCGGGGAGAAAGCCCTGAACATCGCGGAAAACAGCTTCGTCCCGGACGGCACGGGCACCGGCTGGATGCAAACGTATCGGGCAACAACCGGGGATCTTGTGTTCCAGCGTGAGAACCTTCGCGTTCCGGCGACGATTTACGTTATGAAAGGGCCAAAATCCTATACTCGTGAGGATGTGATAGAATTCCATCTGCCAGGTTCTCCGGCAATTTTGGATATGGTGCTCGACGAGTTTCTGGAGTGGAATGAGGCATTGCGCCTTGCGCGGCCCGGTGAATTTACTCAGCGGGCTTTTCTGAACGGAAGAATCGATCTCACCCAGGCCGAGGCCGTCCTGTCCGTTATCCGGGCCCGCAACGAAGCTGAGCTGGTTGCTGCAAACGCAAAACTGGCCGGAAAGGTCAGCGACGAATGCCATGAAATTCAGGATCAGATCGGAGAACTCCGGGCCAGAACGGAAGCGGCGCTGGATTTTGCCCAGCACGGTATCGTCCTGATCGGAAAGTCTGAATTCATATCCCGATGCGAAGAAATCAGGGAGCGGTTGGAACAACAGCTGAACGAAGGCCGGGGCGAGCTGGCGAGTGACGGACGCGTTCATGTCGTGCTCTGTGGTCCACCGAACGCAGGCAAATCCAGCCTGCTCAACCGCCTCGCTGAAGACGATGTGGCTCTGGTCCATGAGGTGCCCGGTACCACCCGCGATGCTGTTCAGGGCGAGACTGAGATCGAAGGGATTTGTTTCTCAATTACAGATACCGCGGGTTTGCGGGATGAGGCCGGGAAACTGGAAGAAGAGGCCGGAAATCGGGCACGCTCACTTGCGGCCGGAGCGCAATTACTCGTCCTGGTGCTGGACGGGTCGCAGGAACTTCCCCACGACGCCCTTGATCCGGCAAAAGGCACTGACCCAGAACGGGTCCTGTGCGTGATTAATAAATGCGACCTTCCGGAGGTCCTTGATGAAAAACCGCTGGAAGACGTGGCGTGGGAGGCGGTTCACGTTTCGGCGCTGACCGGGGAAGGGATGGACAAGTTAGAATCGGCTCTGGGCCGGGTTGTGATGCAGGGCCGCCTGGATGCCTCGGCGGCCGACTGTCTTTTCAACGCCCGCCAGCGCGAGTCGGTTCGCCGTGCGGCGGCTTGTCTGCATGATGCGTCGTCGGCCGTGCAAGGCGGCATGGGGTATGAATTCGCAGCCCTCGACCTGCGCGAGGCCAACGAAGCATTGGGCGAAGTCACCGGGCAGGTCGAGCCCCAGGATGTTCTTGATCGTGTTTTCAGTCGTTTCTGTATCGGAAAATAAGAATCTCTCTGAAACGGAGTCTCAGGATGGTCTGGAATGCAAATCTTCGGAAATTGGCAAAAGTTCTGGTTCAATACTCAACAAAAGTCGAGACGGGAGACGATGTTGCCATTATGGGATCCGATCTCGCCGCGCCGCTTGTGCGTGAGGTTTACCGCGAGGTCCTGATCGCCGGTGGGCATCCTTCGGCCCTGTGCAAGCCGGCGGACCTTGATTACATTTTTTACCAGAATGCCAGCGAAGAGCAACTCGACCATAAACCGCCTGTTTTCAAGCATATTGCGGAGAACTTCGATGCGGTAATCCGTCTCGCTGGAGAACCGAACACAAAAGCGTTGAGCGGTGTCGATAGCCAGAAGATCGCATATCGTCAACACGCCACCGAAGAAGTAATGGCGACGTTTATGGAACGGGCGGCGGAGGAAAAGCTGAACTGGGTCCTGGCACAGTTTCCGACCCATTCTTGCGCGCAAGATGCTGAGATGTCGCTGACGGGATTCCAGGAATTCTATCTCAAAGCCTGCAAACTCAACTCCAAAGACCCGGTATCGGAATGGGAGAAAATGCAGCAGGTACAGGAGACGATAGTCGATTCTCTTGAGGATGTGAGCAAGATCCATATCCTTTCACAGGATACTGATCTGAGAATGTCGACGGAAGGAAGAAAATGGATCAGCTGTGCCGGGCTGAAAAATTATCCCGACGGTGAAGTGTTCACCGGACCGGTTGAAGATAGCGCGGAAGGTCATATCAGATTCAATTTTCCGGGCATCTACTGCGGAAAAGAAATCCAGGATATCCGGCTGACGTTCGAAAACGGAGAAGTCAAAGAAGCGACCGCGGGAAAAGGGCAGGATCTGCTCGAAGATCTGATCGAGACCGATGAAGGAGCCAGCAAGCTGGGAGAACTTGGCGTGGGGACCAACAATGGGATCCAGCGATTTACCAAAAATATGCTCTTCGACGAGAAGATGGGCGGCACGATCCATCTGGCCCTGGGACGAGGATATCCAGAGAGCGGAAGCAAAAACGAATCCGGCATCCACTGGGATTTGTTGTGCGATATGAAAAACGAGGGCAAGATCTACGGCGACGAAGAGCTAATCTACGAGGACGGAAAGTTCAAAATTTGAGAGCGCTCCTGTTGTCCCAAATTCCTTCCCCTGATTTTTTGGCCTATGAGCAGACTGGACTTAAGTGCCGCTTCGCGGCGGCTGGAGTTCAGAATGCGGACAATTGTCGGAAAGGCTACGGAAGAACGAAATCTCCGAGACTGCCAGCACGGCAGTGGGGCTCGGCGCACGGTGCCCGTTCGTTGAAACCAGCCTCCGTCCCCTGACCCGGTTCTATCCACCCGCTTTGTTCACAACAATCCGCAGCCGAGAATCGTCCGAAGAAAGTTTTTCGCGGAGGATATCCTCTTCCCGAAATTGAGCCATAAGAATTTCCTCGGCGCCTCTCCGATCACGATCGTAGATTATGTAGATCAAACTGTCATCCCGTTGCGCTCCGTCTGGATATGAAACCCCATCGCGTTCGTCGAGCATCAACCCGCCCTCCCAGGATTGCCCTTCATTATCGGAAAGAAACGCCATAAGGTGGCTGCGCCCGGTCCGGCAGTCGATGGGACCGTGTTTGCACAAAAGCAGATTGCCCGACTCCATTCGCCGAACAAAGAAACGTGAGGTCGGGTGTTCGATCCCAGAAGGTTCCACCGGGCTCCAAAATCGTCCCCGGTCGTGCGAGACACTTTCACCGATGCCATAAGAAGTGCGGACGAGCATCCAGAGATCGCCGTTTTTCCGTTCCACAACCATGTGCTCGTCGCAATTACGGTCCGCTTCCGACGGCACGTTCGCCTTGCCACGCAAATCCCAGGATTTTCCTTTATTGGTTGAAGCATGGACCTGCGCGCTCCCGTCCTGATGCCAGCGGGCTGTCGGGAGGAGCCAATCACCGGAGGAGAGAACAAGAGGTTTATTCATCATGATTCCATCACAGAGCCGCTGTGGCTCCGACCACTGGGGATCTTCGTCGTCGGATTTGTCTGTTTTGATGGCCCACACTCCGCTGCGTTCGTCCGTATGGCCCTCGTAACCCTGAGCCCAGAAAAGCCAGAGTTTTCCCTCGGGATCATGCCACAGGCAGGGGTCAAAGGCTCGCACCGGGCCATCTCCATCGGGATCGACAATCAGTTTTGTGTCGAATTGCCCTGCCCCTTCAGTTTTTCTCGTCGCGAGCAGGACGTAATTATGATGATCTTCACCTGTCCCTCCACCGTACCATGTTGCCCAGAGGCGGCCTGAGCGCGAGCATTCTATGCCGGGTATACCCTGGAACTGTCTTCGGGTTTTATCATATTCTTCGTCCGGTGGACCTGTTTTTTCCGGGGGTTTGAGGTAAGCTTCCATTGCAGTATCCCACTTTAAATTCTGGAACCAGAGGCTTATCGGTATACCCGAACCGATCTATTCCTGCAAAGGTGGCGCAGGTTTGCCCGCTGAAAAAAGATCCTTCCACCCGACGTGGGGCCGGCTGTTAAATCCGCGCAGCGGGTGATACCGACCGCCATCGCAGGCTAAAGTGATTTGGTTCGCAAATACGGCAACCTTCGAAGGCCCATGGGCATCCCACCCAACCCCGCCGGTTTACACCGGGGCTATAATGCCAGCGCCCTCTGTTGGGGGACTTTCGGCCCAATGTCCACCGGTCGTAGATCCGTGCAGCGGACGGAACCCTCAACAGCCACGGATGTGAACCCGTAGGACAGGCAGACAAAAGAAACACTGAACCCGAACGGATAGCACGGGCTTCGCCCACTCTTTGTTCGACTCACGTCCCGGTTCGCTACCGCTGAGTTGAACTCGAGTTTTCAGCACCACCAGCGGACTGGACTTCGGCCAGAGGCCGGAGTTCAGAATGTCGACAGTTATTCCTCACAGCTTCGGGGGTGCCGTTTCTTCTGCATCGCGTTGCTCTTCAACTTTTTTAAGCATGTTCAGAATTTTGCCAATCAGCTGCCTGAGTCCATCACCGCGTGTCGCGCTGACCGGGATCACTTCGCAGTCGAGTTCTTCGCGGAGTCGTTCGATCCCCTGGTTAGCTCCGGGCAAGTCAATTTTGTTGGCGGCAACGATCTCCGGCGTCCTGGCAAGTTTTTCGCTGTACAGTTTCAGTTCATCGCGTATTGAATGGTAATTTTCCACCGGTTCCGATTCATCCAGCGGCACGATGTCAACAAGATGCACCAGGATTCTTGTTCTTTCGATGTGCTTCAAAAATTCATCTCCAAGACCACGTCCGTTGTGCGCTCCCTGGATAAGTCCCGGCAGGTCGGCCACAGTGAAACGCCTGTAAGCTTCCGTATCGACGATCCCCAGCTGAGGTTCGAGCGTCGTGAATGGATATGAAGCGATTCGCGGATGGGCGGCGCTGATTCGGGAAAGCAAAGTGGATTTGCCGGCATTTGGTTTTCCGACCAGTCCGACATCGGCGATGAGTTTCAACTCCAGGCGCAGATTTCGTTCTTCGCCTTCTGTGCCTTCTTCATATTCCGTCGGAGCCTGATTTGTGGAAGTAGCAAAATGGACATTTCCTCGTCCGCCCTGCCCCCCTTCGGCGACCACCACGCTCTGGCCTTCTTCGGTCAGGTCTTTGAGCACGAGATCAGTATCGATGTCCCGAATGACTGTTCCGACGGGTACTTCGATGACCACATCTTCGCCGTCGGCTCCATCTCGTTTCTTCGTTTTGCCGTCCTCGCCATCTCCGGCTAAGTACTGTTTACGCGAGACCAGATCGAGGAGAGTTCCCATGTTTTCATTCGCTTTAATGATAATATCGCCGCCCTCCCCTCCATCACCTCCGCTGGGGCCTCCTTTAGGCACATATTTTTCTCGCCGGAAACTGGCCCGTCCGTCCCCGCCGTCACCGGCTTTCACATAGATCTCAGCTTCATCGACAAAATGCACTCGTTGGGATCTCCGTAAAGATCAACAAAACGGGCCGCCGAGCAAAATGGCTCCAGCGGCCCTTAATATAGCTTTCCCGGCTATATGCTTATTCCGGTATGACATTAACGCGGCGTTGGGTTCCAAATTCCACAGTACCGTCGCTTTTAGCAAAAAGGGTATAATCTCTACCGCAGCCCACATTTCGTCCGGGATGGAATTTGGTCCCGCACTGTCGAACGATAATCGCACCTGCTTTGACCTGTTCTCCGCCATACGCCTTGATTCCACGGTACTGCGGGTTGCTATCGTGAACGTTTTGTGTGGAGCCCTGTCCTTTTTTGTGAGCCATTTTTTATCTCCTTTATTCGGGATGAATCTCGCGTATTTTTACTCTGGTATAATCCTGCCGATGGCCAATTTTGGTCTGATGGGGTCCCTTGTAACGCACCGCGTAAACTTTTGGACCTCGCTCATGACGAAGGACTTCTACAAGAACACGAGCGCCTGCAACCTGCGGTCGACCGATTCTTGGTTTACAATCTTCCTCATCGCCGATCATCAGAACCCGTTCGAATTCGGTCAGTTCACCAGCAGGCACTTCCATCCGATCGACCAAAATTTCGTCGTCGATTTCCACCTTAAATTGCTGTCCGCTATGATCTAGAATTGCGTACATAGGCCGTAAATGCCTTTCTCGGGGAATACTCAGGAAAAATATATAATAGCAAATTCGCTTGACCGCTGCAAGCAAAGGAAGTTAGTGTTTGTGGAAAACGACAGCATTCCTGTGCGAAAGACGAAAGCAAAAGGATTTCCGATGGAAGAACTGGCCAAAATTCGTTGCAACAATACCTCAAATCGCAATCTGACTCGATATGGCGTCACCTATGGCGTCCCACTTCCTCGGGGACGCCTTCAGGAGCCCCAAAACGCTGCCCTCGCCGTAAAACTCCCCGAGGGCTCCATTGCTCCGATTCAGTGGAAAATCGCCGAGAAATGGCCTGACGGGTCGGTCAGGTGGATCGTGCTCGACTTTGAGATGGATCTGCCGGCCAACAAACAATCCAGTTTTGCCCTGGTGGCCGACGCCGAAACTCCCGACTATCCCAAACTGGAGATACACGAAAATAATGCCAGTATCTCCGTCGCCAACAAACACCTGCGGCTTGAGGTTGAACGGAACTCTTTCTCCCTCTTCGAATCACTGTCGGTCAATGGGCAGGATTTGACTCAGCAGGGGGCCGATGTCATTGTGGTCAACCCAAAGGGCAAACGCTATTACGCCAGTTTTACGCAAGATCTGGATGTCTCCATAGTCGAACAAGGACCCGAACGGGTTGTAATTGAAAGCTCTGGGCGTCATACTGCCAGCGATGGTGATCAGCTGCTCTCTTTTCGTCTTCGCTACACCATAAGGCCCCATGACCCGTGCATTCGCCTCTCCTATAAGATGACCAATGAAGAAGAACCGGAGATGGGCGTTCACCTTGGCCGAATTTTCATGGAAATTCCTACGACACTCGGTCCCCGTCCAACACGATACGTCCGCCAAAAACACCACACCGAACTCTGGTTCACCCGGCCGGTCGAAATTCAGGAGAACGTTGAGCTGCAGGCCGGGAGTTTCATAAGCGAAATGGCCGAATCAGTCTATGGAAAAGCGCATTCGGGCAAGGTGGTCATACGCAACCTCCATAATTTTCGCGAAGACCTCAGCGATTATCCCCACTACCTGCGGCCTGGAAACGCCCGTTCCGATATGAGCGGCGGTTTGCGCGCGGCATATCCTTTCCTGGCAACGGTTTCAGAAAATGGTTCTTTCATCGGCTGGTTTTCCGAAATGGAGGCAAACCATCCCAAAGGGGTCGCTTCGGAACGCAATAAGATTCGTTTCGACATCTGGCCGCAATGGGCCGACAACCTCCGCCTCAACAGAGGGATGTCCAAAGAGCATGATATCTTCCTCTCGTTCGATGACCGGCGCCTATCCTTCGAAGATCTTGAATCTCGCTATTTCGATCACGAAGTGATGGGATTCGGCATCTTTGCCGAAGGAGCCCCGCCGGTGAATTTCTCCATCGATCCCGAATACGCCCGTGAGTGTGAAGTTTTCGATATTCATCGCTGGTTGCCTTACGACGAAGACCGGTACCTGAAAATCGAGACCAAAATGGGTACCATCGGCTCAAAAGGTGGCAAAATGTCACGTGGGATGCTCGATTATGGCGACGGCATCATTCGGGACTGCAGCGCGAATAATGAAAACGATAGGATTCTTGACCGGTTCCGGGAATACTACCGCCGCGGCAAAGCGGAGTTCCGCCGGGAAGCTCTGATCTCTGCCCGTCACAACGCACATGTCGATTTGATTTCTTATGATCCGGATGAGCTCCGACAGGGCACGATGGCTGCACATTGTCCCAACCATAGCGACGGGGCGTGTTACCCCTCTCACATGTGGGTTGGCGGACTGCTGGCGGCGTTCTGCACCACCGGTGAGCCGGATTTCGAAGAAGCCGCCATCTCCGTCGGCGAAAACATGCTCCGCTGGCAGGAAAAATGTCCTGAAGTTTCTTTCCC
>JAGXLK010000736.1 GCA_018334735.1 Planctomycetota bacterium
CGAGGATCGAGGAACTGATAATTTTTCTGGCCCGGAATGCCGTTAGATAATTCCGGAAGAAAACTTTCTGGAAGAGGGTTTTTGTGTTTATCACAACGGGGAAGAGCGGTGCTTATCTGGCAAGAATGAAGATTTTGACCATTGCCCTTCTGTTTATATTTTTTGCGGGCCGAGCAACAGCGCAGCTGAATAACCCCTACCCGGCATCGGAGAGCAAGGAAAAGATCTATTACAGCGATTTCGATGAGCGGCCAAAACACCTTGATCCTGCGGTTGCTTACAGCTCCGACGAATACAGGTTCCTCTGCCAGATCTACGAGCCCGTCGTTCAGTATCATTACCTGAAAAGGCCGTATCAACTTGTGCCGCTTACGGCGGTAAAATTGCCAGAGTGCGAGTATTTTGACAAAGAAGGCAACCTGCTTCCGCCGGGTGCCCCTGGCGAAAAAGTCCACCGGTCAGTGTGGACCATCACGATTCAGAAGGGGATTCTGTTTCAGGAACACCCCTGTTTTGCCCGAGATGAAGAGGGTGAGTTTCTGTACCTCAATTTGGGAGAAAAAGATTGCGAGGATATCCATTCCTTGTTTGATTTCGAAAAAACGGGGACCCGTGAATTAAGAGCGAAAGATTACGTATATGAGATTAAACGTCTTGCGGATCCGCGCCTCCAGTGTCCGATTTTTGCCTCCGTTGTTGCGAAGTATATCGTTGGGATGAGATCTTATTCCCGCGATCTTACCGGTAGACTTGAAGAGATCCGCGAAAAAAGAAAACGCGAAAAAGGCATACTTTACAACCGCGAAAAAAACGAGAAAAGAAATCCGATTGTTCTTGATTATAAGAGCATTCCTTGCGAGGGGTTGGAAGTTGTCGACGATTACACGTTCAAAATTACGCTCAACCAGAAGTATCCTCAGTTTCGATATTGGCTGGCGATGCCGTTTTTTGCTCCTATGCCGGAGGAGGCGATACGGTTCTACAGTCAGGAGCAGACGATTGATCGAAATATTGTTCTGGACTGGTTCCCGATTGGGACGGGGGCCTTTCGGATGGCAAAATACCAACCCAATTGGCGAGTCGTGCTGGCCCGTAACGAGAATTTTCGGGGGGAGCGTTACCCATTGGAAGGAGATGAAGGGGACCGGGCGGCCGGGTTGCTGGCGGACGCCGGCCGTGAACTCCCTCTCATTGATAAAGCCGTCTACAGCATGGAAAGGGAGTTCATGCCTCGCTGGCAGAAATTCCTCCAGGGTTACTACGATATATCAGGGATTTCATCGGACAACTTCACCCGCGTTATGGATCTTTCGGGGGTCGAAGAACGACTGAGCAAAAAAATGAAAAAACGAGGTATCCGACTGAGCACCTCGGTGGATACCACGATATTCTATCTCGGTTTCAATATGGCCGATGAAGTGTTGGGGGGGCTGGAAGAAGAGAGATGCAAACTGCGGCAGGCTATTTCAATCGCTATCAATCGGGAAGAATACATTCAGATTTTTCTCAACGGGCGCGGGATTGTCGCCCAAAGCCCTATCCCGCCCGGCATCTTTGGGCACCAGAGCAGCAAACAGGGAGTGAATTCTTTCACCCATCGATGGGACGAGGAAAGCGAGATGATCAAGCGCAGGAGTCTCAAAGATGCCCGTAAACTTTTGGAGCAGGCCGGGTACCCGAACGGGATGGGACCGGAGGGGAAGAGGCTGGCAATCGAGTACACCACGGTCCAAAGGCCGGGTAATGCGGCGCGATTGAATTGGTTGAAAGACCAGTTCGAGAAGTTGAATATCCGGCTCGTGATTAATGAGACCGACTACAATCGTTTCCGTACAAAAATCAGCACGGGCAACTTTCAGACTTTCATGTGGGGTTGGAATGCGGACTACCCGGATCCGGAGAATTTTTTGTTCCTGCTGTATGGTCCGAACGGCAAAATGAAATACAATGGGGAGAATGCTGCCAATTATTCAAATCCGGAATATGACCGCCTGTTCGAGAGGATGAAAGCAATGCGCAATTCGCCCGAGCGGCTGAAAATCATAAAACGCATGATTGAAATCGTGCGTCACGATGCCCCCTGGGAATTCGGTTTCTACACCAAATCCTATGCGCTTTATCATAAATGGGTTTCAAACGTTAAACCAAACAAGATGGCAAATAATTCCTTGAAGTACCGCGATATTGAGCATAAAGCGCGAAACGAATACAGGAAACAATACAATCAACCGCGGTGGGGGGTAGTGGCTCTCGCGCTGGCAATTATCATCGGCGTTCTGGTGCCTGGCGTTATCAAATCGGTGAGAGGAGAGCTCAACTGATGTGGGCCTACATCGTCAGGCGAGTGCTCTACTCGGTTCCAATCCTGATCTGTGTCAATCTAATTACGTTCTTTCTTTTCTTCTATGTGAATACTCCCGACGACGTTGCTCATACAGTTCTGGGCCGTAAATATGGAAGCCCGTCCAATGTTTATTCCTGGAAACGGGAGCATCAGTATCATCTCCCGATGTTCCTCAATCTCAAGGACCGCATCCTTTATGCAAACGGTGAGGGAGCTATCCCCGACGATATTAAGCAGGTTTTCAAAGGATATAAAATCGATAGCTGCCGGCTGAATCGAGAAGCTCTGCTGGGTAAACATGCGGCCGACGAGAATGACGATAAAAACAAGGAAGAACA
>JAGXLK010000737.1 GCA_018334735.1 Planctomycetota bacterium
AACGAATTCTGGACGCCTTGCCAGGTCACTTGAGCGTCCGGTGAGGCTCCCACTGAAAACGGCCACCCGCTCCCCGGGCCCCCCGATTACGAGGGCAGGATGGTCGCCCGAGAAGCCAAGCATAACATGTGCGGATTCTGATGGCTGTATTTCTGAACATGACGAGAACTGCGAGCGGGTTATATCGGCTCCCGCCGCCTCAAGGCTATCTATAAGGGGATGATTTGGGCTGACAATCCTCGGGCTACTCGGATAGCCTGTTGCTTCGGTCAGGTCTGCGGTTCCATATGGAATCGCCGGGAGGGTCTCCCTGGCAGCAGGCCCTGAGTAATTTTTTGTTTCAATATTTTTCCCGAGGCTTACAAATAGGGCACCTCCCCCCGCGACAAAGTCGGAGATTCTGCGCCAACCGTTTGGTGATGGACCGTTTCGGCTCATGATCGCAAGCAAGTCATAGGAAGCGAGATCTTTTTGTTGCAGTTTGCGTGGTGCGGCGATGTCGACTCGGAATATGCCCCTGCTGCTAAGCCACGGGGAAAGAGCTGTCCGGAAAAAGAAAGACCGCCCAGATTGGGGGTTCGATATGGTGTAGGTGTCGTCGATGCAGAGCACGGAGACGGAAGGGGAAGCGTCGAGCGCGAACCCCCTGGTGTTATCGTGCGGTAAAGCATCGGGATTGAGAAGGCGAACGCGGCCCCAGTGGTTGCCCGGAGACGTGATGGAAGCGCGGAAAGTGAGCTCTTCGGTCCGGTCCTCAACGAGGTCGATCTCGCGCCGATCTGCGATCCGACCGTCGAATTCGAACTGAACCAATTCGGTCGAGGGTTTACCGATTGCGACTATTTTCGTTCTGAGGGTCAGGACAGCGCCCTGAAGGACGGGCTCGCCGATGTGCTCTACGCTCGTGATAGCACGATTTGTAGGATCCTCATTTCCGCAGTCGATGATGTGAAGCGCTGTATCTGCTCCGAGCTCCAGCATTGATTGGTCAGGCGAAACGCCGACATCGCCCCAAGACCCGGCGGTCATGTCGGTGAAGAGGTATATGACGTTTCGACTCGCCCCATTATCCTTCATTGCCGAGACTGTCCGCTGAAGCGCACGAGGCAGGGATGCCGGGCGTTCTGTGGCACGAATGTTCATGATCAGATCGTGGGCTTCTGCTTTCTCACGCGTGAGCTGAATGCCGGGGATAGAACTCGACGCGACAGCAATCTGGGATTCGAAAGGGAGGGAAGAGACAACTTCAAGAGCTCGGTTCCGTGCCCGTGTAAACCATGACGTGCCGGCATGTCGGTAGTTCATGCTGAGGGAATCGTCCAGGACGATGGCGTAAATAGGCGCGGCGTTTGGTGCCTTTGCGTTCGGGAGGCCGGTGCCCGCCGGAGTTAGCATAGGGCGTGCCAGCGCCAGCGCAAGAAACGCGAGGATCGAGATCCGCAACAGGAGAACCAGGAGTTGCTTGATGCTGATTTTTGAACGGGTCTTACGTTTGGTTCGCTGCACAAATCGGACTGCCGCGAAGGCCACGTCCCGGATTTTTTGGCGCCGAAACAAATGCAACAGAATGGGCAAAGCAGCAGCCGATGCGAAAAAAAGCAGAGTTGGATTCAGAAAGTGCAGCAAAGCTCGACCTCAGAAATGTTCTCGGCGGTTCGTGAGGTAAGTAACAAGCACGCGATCAAAAGAAACAGAAGTGTCGACCAGGACATAGTCGATATCAGTCTCGCCACATTTTTCTTTGTAATAATCCGCGAACTGGCGGATTTCGCGCTGGTAATCTTCCTGGAGGGCCTCCGGTTGTACGACGACTTCTTCTTGTGTTTCCATGTCCCGGAATCTGGTCCGCCCTTCGTAGGGCATGGTGAGCTCGGCGTGGTCGAGAACTTGAAAGCAAATGACATCGTGACCCCGGTAGATGAGGTGGTCGAGGGCTTCGATGATTTCTTTTTCGTTTTCATCAGGAGTGGGAATGAGATCGCTGAAAAGCACCGCGAGCCCACGGCGAGGAAAGAGTTCCGCTGCTTTATGAAGGCTTGGCCCAATCCGAGAGGGTCGGTCTCGGGGTTCCGCGTCAAGTCCGCTGAGGATTCCCGTCAAGTGGCTCCGTTTACTTTTTGGAGGGACGTAGTGGACCAGATCTTCGTCGAAAGTGGCCAGCCCGACGGCATCCTGCTGATTTATCATGAGGTATCCCAGCGCCGCGGCCATGCAACAACTATATTTAAGTTTAGTGATGCCACCGTACGAATATTGCATCGACGAACTCACATCCACCAACAGGTAGCAGCTGAGATTCGTTTCCGCCTCAAATTTCTTTATGTAGTAACGATCCGTCCTGCCGTAGACGTTCCAGTCGATATTTTTGAGATCGTCGCCTGGGCTGTACTTTCGATGTTCGCTGAATTCCGTGGAGAAGCCCTGGTAGGGACTGTCATGAAGACCAGATATGAATCCTTCGACGATGAATTTGGCCTGCAGGTCCAGCCGGCTGACCTGTTGGATGACGTCAGGCCTGAGGTATTCTTCAGCGCTTGGCATCGCTTTAAAAGTCAGTTAGAGCAATTATTTATTTCCTCAAGTAGTATTTTAACAGATTTGGTGAGCTACGAGACAGCGCAGGAAAGCCAGGCGATTGATCCGGCCAAGGTATTCGCTGAAGAATGAGAAGATAAAACAC
>JAGXLK010000738.1 GCA_018334735.1 Planctomycetota bacterium
GGGGGGAAGAAGCGTGGCGCACCGATATCGAGACGCGGAAGGTGGAGAAGATATCCTGGCCGTCCCATTGCTGGCATGCATATTCCAGCCGGGAGGCGAACTACATTGTGGCCGATTCCAATGAAAAGTTTTACCGGGGTTGCCCGTCGACCGTCGGGTTCCTCAATCGGTCCACCGGTCAGTATATTGAACTCGTGCGGAATCCCGAGATGAAAGGTGTGACCGGATCGGAATATCATATCGACCCCCACCCGCGTTTTTGCAGCAACGACCGCTATGTCGTTTTTACAACCACGATCCGAGGAAGCGTGGAACTGGCGATAGCCGAGACTGAGGATCTGATTGATCGAACCTGCTGAGGAGCACATTTTGCCCCGCGATCGGAAAACAAAGGTCAGCAAAACCATGGCCTATCTTCTCCGTCACGATCCAGAAGGTATGGAGATGGATGGAGAAGGTTTTGTGTGGTTGAACGATCTGATCGAGAAGTTGGAGGCCCGTGGATTTAAGGTCGATGAGGGCTACGTTAAGGACGTAGTACAGACGGATTCAAAAGGGCGATATGAACTGTCCGGTAACAAGATTCGAGCGGTATACGGTCATTCGATTGATGTTGAGCCATCGCTGTCTGCGGACGACTGTCCGGATGTTCTTTATCACGGGACGAC
This sequence comes from Planctomycetota bacterium, assembly GCA_018334735.1. The sequence continues at coordinate 669 of JAGXLK010000738.1, forward strand.
CGAAAAGGCTGCCAGGCGTATTTTGGCGGAAGGTCTCAAACCCCGGGGGCGGCAGAAGGTGCATCTTTCTTCAACTGTTGAAGGTGCCTGCGATGTGGGGCGGCGGCACTGTGCCGAACCGGTGATTCTCAGAATTGACTGTGAGGCTGCCGCGGAGCGGGGTGTTGAGATTCAACAGGCAAGTTCGGAAATCTATGTGGCCAGGGAAATCCCGGCCGAGGCTGTTGAAAGACACAGCCTGACTTGACAGAGGGCCGATTCGGCTTTGTATCCCCGTGGGGTTATAGAGTCAGCCCGAAACAAGTTTCCCTTTCTCGGTGAGCTGTTGCCTCCATTTTGACGGTGGAAACCCTTCCAGCCGCTTGAAAACCCGGGAGAGGTGGAAAGGGGAGGAGAAACCCGTCCGGGCGGCGACTTCTTTTACCGACAGATTTTCCCACAAGAGAAGTCGTTTTGCGGTTTCGATCTTCAAACGGAGCACGGTCTGGTACGGAGTTTCGCCGCAGACGGCCGGATATTTGTGGGCGAACGTTGAATGTCCCATGCCGACTTCGCCAGCAAGCTCTTCCACTTCAATAGGTTCGTCAATGTGGTTTCGGATGTAACGCTCCGTGACCGCGACAATCCCCTCTTCGTTTTGACTTTTTTCCCTCGCGCGGACCTTGCGTAGATGCGGTTCGATTCTCAAACTGCCTTCCAGTATCCCCAACAATTCCAAAAAAATGCCCTGCGCTTCCAATGTATGTCCGGGGCCGCGATAGAATATGACTTCCCCCAGTCGCCGGAGGAGGTTGTCGATGGCGGAATGGGGATCGCGCACGTGAGCCCAGCCTTCCGGACCCGTTAAGCGGCGGAATGCTTCGTCGCGAGTTCCATAAAGGTGGAATGTGATATACGATTCGTCAACGAATTTTCCCTTTTCCTGGTATTCACGGTAGCGCGTTCCTGGCTCGTAGAGCGCGGCGATGCCCGCGAGGCGTTGAAAAGGGAGCCCTTCGCCGACGGACTGGCGTTGCTGACCGCTGTTAAGGTAATCGAGGACCCACTGAGACGCTTCGCAACGGTTCCAGCGCGTTGAGGAGAAATAGGTTCGGCCCGTGTACGCTTTCAGCAGTGTTGCATCCGATGATCCTTCTGCGTCGGGAGCCTTTCCGCCAATTCCCATAATTAATCCTTTGCAGGAATATGTATGCTTTTTGCAGGATAGCCTATTCTATCGCCTTTAACAAGCGTATATCATATTCATATGCACTGGTTAATGCATGAAGTTGGGAATCGGGAATCACGTTTTCCTTCAACAGGAAGGTAAAGGCCAATGATTGAGTATGAAGGACGAGTTCCACGAAATGGTGCAGTGGATGAGTTCATGGCTCTTGCGGAGCTGTTTGACTACAGTGATTCCACGCTTGAGTCTCTGCGAGATATCGTTTCGCAGGAAAAAGACGTATCGGTGCCGCATCTGACGCGTTATTACAATCCGAATCCATCGCGCGTAAAAATGCTCGAGGATTATGCGAAGAAATTTTTTGGAGCCGAGTATGCTCTGGGTGTGAATTCCGGGACCTCAGCTCTGAATACGGCTTATGCGGCGTGCAGTATCGGGCCCGGGGATGAGGTGATCGTGCCTGCTTATACTTTTTTCGCGACGGTTGCGGCGGTCGTGACTACAAAAGCTATCCCGATTATCGCCGAAGTGGACGAAACGCTCTGCATTGATCCAAAAGATGTTGAAGCCAAAATCACGCCGCGGACAAAAGCCATCATCTGCGTCCACATGTCCGGTAATGTCTGCGATATGGATTCGCTGACGGCGCTGGCGGAGATGCACGATCTGGCCCTGATCGAGGATAACGCGCAGGCATGCGGCGGGAAATACAATGGCCAGTTCACGGGATCCATCGGAACCATGGGATGTTTCAGCCTCAGTTCGTACAAAATTACCGGAGCAGGGGAGGCGGGGCTGGTGCTGACGGACGATGAGTGGTTGTACACGCGCGCTCAGAATCAGCAT
>JAGXLK010000051.1 GCA_018334735.1 Planctomycetota bacterium
TCGTGCGCCCAGTGGAGCACTTCGTGGGGCTCACGGCTGGCGCCTTTAATCACCGGGACCAGGCTCTTGCCTTCCATGGGTTTGATCTCGTTGCCGCCGTGGTATTTCTCGGGATACATCCCATCCGCCAGCTCACAAAATGTCGGCATGAAATCAATGATATGCCCAACTTCATCGGTCATGCTGCCGGCCTCTACATACCCCGGCCAGTGAACAATCAGCGGCGTGGTAATTCCACCCTCGTGGACCCAGTGCTTGTGACGCCGGAAAGGAGTATTGCTGGCATTGGACCAGCTCAAGCCGTAACTCTCGTAGGAGTTGACGGTGCCGAGTTTACCGCCTTCTCCGTCACGCCAATCGCCACCCAGCGGTCCGCCCTCGTGGCACGCACCGTTGTCAGAAAGGAACATAATCAGCGTGTTATCGAACTTCCCTTTCTTCTTCAGTGCATCGATGACGCGTCCGACTCCCTGATCCATGCAGTCGATCTGGGCGGCGTAGATGGCCATCTTCCGCGCCATTTCTTCTTTTTTTTCTTCGGACAACTCATCCCAGTCCGCGGCGTTTTCATCCGGCGGCGACAGCGGCCATTGGGGATCGATCAGACCGGCCTCGATCAGGCGCTCGTAGCGTTTTTCGCGCAACGGCTGCCAGCCGTCCTTGTAACGGTCGGCGTACTTTTCAATATCCTCTGGCAGAGCATGCAACGGCCAGTGCGGTGCTGTGTAGGCCAAATACAGGAAAAACGGCTGATCCGCATCGTTGTGTTCTTCGACACGCTCAACCGCATAGTCCGAAAAGGCATCCGTCAAGTAGAAATCGTCCGCTGGCGGCACGAATTCTTCGTTTTCCTTTGAAAAATGGCGTTTGATGCCGGGTCGTTTCGGTTTTGTGATGTCAAAATAATTCATCCCGCCGCTGACCAACCCGTAATGGCGGTCGAACCCGCGATCCATGGGCCAGTTCGGGTGTTCTTCTCCGACGTGCCACTTCCCCGACATGTAAGTGGCATATCCAGCATCACCCAGCACCTCGGCCAGTGTGACGCATTCCCGGTTGAGATATCCCTGGTACGGCCCCGGTCCGTTCCCATGAACCATCCCCCCCATGCCGGCCTGATGTGGATGGAGCCCGGTAAGCAGCGATGCCCGCGTGGGACAGCATCTGGCGGCATTGTAGAAATGTGTGAAGCGCAGACCGCCCTCTGCGAGCGAATCGACATTGGGAGTATGAATCTCGCTGCCGTAACACCCGAGATCCGAGAACCCCATGTCATCGACCATAATCAAAACGATGTTCGGACGTTCCTTTTTAGCCATCGGGAGGATCCTTAATTCTCTAAATGCGTTTGCCTTCGCGAAGCCGTGTCACGCTAAGAGATACTCCTCAAGAATACAAGTGCATTGGGTTGGTCAGCCTCAATATACCTCCTGGGCCAGTTGCGTCTTTCAAATACCTCTTTCTCCTCCTCGGTGCGGCACGATGCCAGCAAAATCCAGGAGGCGAGATCTCGACATCCTGATCGGGTTCGGGCGAGACAAAACAGGCTCTCTGAGGACGCTTTCCCGGGAACTTCATAACCTCTTGCTCCAAAGTGAACTGAGCGGAATTTGCAGACGATTCTTCATTCCATCTTGCACGCAGCCGAACTCAGATCTCAATCCAATCCGAGGGATTGCCATCGGTCGCGCACTTCAAAAAGTGCTGCAGCCTGGTCGTCGGGAATCTTACCTTCGCGGTTCGGGGTCAGGTTGAACACACAGTTTGCGTTTCTCGCATGACAGAGCAAGCGAACGCCGAGCAATTCCTCAATACTCCGGGGTTTTACGCCCGGACCCCACCACCAGCCGAAACTGTCACGATGCGCTATTGTGCAGTTTTCCACAGGCAGGTAGTACGGCAAGGGGGCATCGACCGCGTTTCCTGCCGGGTCCCATGGCAGATTGCGCCATGAATCGGTCCCCCATATCGGTGGCACTCCGGCCTCGATCACAATGACATCCGAGGGCCAGGCATAGGGTTTCATCTGGGGCTGTTTGCCATCGTCTTCCCAGTCGCCGTTCATGGCGACAACGGTCTTCGGCTGGAAAGACGCAATGTGGTCGCTTATCTCTCGCCTCCCGGCAGTTCCATACTTTTGGGGTCCGTCAAGCCAGATCTCCTCGATGGGACCGTACCAGGTCAGAAGTTCTTCCAACTGGGCCAGAGTGAAATCCATGTATTCATGGGTGACGTAGAAAAACTGTGCTTTCGATGGCCCCAGTACCAGTCCCGACGGGACGTTATGGCGATCGCCGCCCAGATAGAGAGCCGGGCGAATGTTGTGTTTCTCACAGGCTTTCACGAATTCTCCCACCACGTCCGTTGTATCCGGCGCATTCGCCACCGAATAATCCGTCTGTTCGCTCGGCCAGATTGAAAAACCACCTCCTCTGATATGTTTCGCGGTCAAAATGATGTATTTCATTCCCGCGTCCCGCGCCACCTGGACCCACTGATCGACATCAAGGTCGGTAGGATCATAAAGTGACACATCCCGGCTTTGCTTTGTGCTATCCGGCGCGAAGGTCGCCATTCCGTAGTGGAGGAACATCCCATATTCAAGTTTTTGCCAACGCTGAAGGCGGTCGGGGGACAAACGCTGCGAACCTCTCTGCCTTTCATTCGTCTCCTGGTCGTTCATTTAAACTTCTCCAGAAATTGATACCGAACACATTTGTATAAGTTACCATTCGGAACCAGCCCAAAGAAAGCTTGCCGCGGCGAACATAGTTCGCGCGATCCGCCGACACCTCGCGGCCTGGACTGCTGGGAAGCGTCGTTATAGTAGCGCAGGCATCTTACAGGGTACAGTGTTTGTTCTTGGTGAGTAGGTACTGTACCTCTGGGAGTATTCGTAAGAAGGAAGCGGGGGGCTGCGTAGCCCCCCCGTGAGCGGATTGGACTTCAGGGGTTCGGCCGCAATGTGGCAAAGGCTCTCCAGCGTGTGGACCTGGTCGAAATTCGTTGGCAAATGACAACAAGCCTATCAAATTGTGTAAAAAGCCCAACGGGCTACAGCAATTCCAGATCTTCTTCGGTTTCAGGTCCGGGCCAGACGTACGTATCCGGATGTTCCGGCTCGACTTTTCGTGCCCATGCTTTCAGCACCTGCATATCCTGCAGTTGCCCGCGCACTTCCCTTGATATCCCCATCGGCTCCCAGTCCCGTTCAAGATGTCCCATCATGCTTTTGCGGCGGGAATTGTGTGCTGGCTCTGCCGCCAGATTGTTTTTTTCGTCGGGATCTTCGTTCAGGTTAAAAAGCACCGGTTCCCATTCATCCCCTTCTGCTGTAATGTGTTGCCATAATTTCCATGGACCCTGGCGGACCATTTTCCCCACCCATTGAAACGTGCCGAAATTGACATCGGCTACCTCCGAAACGATGGTACGTTCACGGTTTTCGTGCCCCTCGAATACTGGCACAAGCGACTCCCCATCCACATCCGTCGCCGGTGCATTTGCCAGTTCGTAAAAAGTCGGGGCCAGGTCCACAAGACTGCACGGATCCGTAACATCTGTTCCCGGTTGGGTAAGTCCTGGCAACCGCGCAATCAGCGGCACTCCGACGGCATCCTCGTAGAAACATTTTTTTGACCAGAGGCCATGTTCGCCAAGCATCTCCCCGTGATCGGAACAATAGATCACCAGCGTGTTTTCAGCCTGTTCTGTCCGTTCCAGGGTATCTACGATTCGTCCGACATTCCGGTCCATACACTCGATCATTGCGTAGTAGGCCGCCCTGGCCACCCGTAGCTGGTGTTCTGTCGCTTCGGGATGGAGATTGCGCCACTCACGCAGGGCTTCGATGCACTTCGGCTCGCTTCCGAGCTCAACTGTCGTCTCAATGCGGTCGTAATAATAGTCAAAAGCTTCTTTCGGCCCGATGAACGGACAATGCGGGAGCAAAAACCCGACGACGGCCGCAAACGGTTTTTCTTGTCCTGTCCGTTCCTCAAGGAAATGGCAAGCGGTTTTCGTTACGTCAGTATCATAATACTGGTAGAAACTATGTCCTCGTCCGGCGTACTCAAACGAATGACGTTGCTGCCCGGCTGTGGCACCTGGGAGTCTGGTATAGCGCGGGCCGCCCTGCTCGGCCGCTCCAGGGTGCCGAGCACTGCCTTCCGCGATCGGTCGATGCATAAAACCGTGCCGCTGATCGGGCCCGAGGAAATGCATTCGGCCGATCAACGCGGTTTCATACCCGGCCGCGCCCAGGGCATGGGACCATGTGGGAATGCCCGACGAAAGCACGCCGTGATTGTTCCACACCCGATTTCGGGAAGGGATCCGCCCCGTCATGAAACTCATGCGGCTCGGAACACAAACCGGAGCCGCGCAACAGACGCCGGAAAATCGCGTCCCTTCGGCAGCCAGCCGGTCCAGATTGGGTGTGCGCACGAGCGAATTGCCGTACGCACCAGTAACCTTCCGAGAGTGCTGGTCGCTCATGATGAGGAGGATGTTTGGTTTCTGGTTCATGATATCTGTCTCAGGCCTTTGTTGAAGTGGTCAAACGGATGGGAATTGCCTGTTGATCGGAGACTAGCATTTTGAGCATAGACATGGTATCCTGCCAGCGCCTCGCACTGGCTTTGGAGTGCGCGCGGTCGCGCCGCTTTTATCTTAAGCGTTTTGCTGCTACTGGTCCGTGACAATTGAAGTTATGGGTTCCGGTAAAACGACGCGATTGCTTCGGCGCGCCGTACGACGGCCTCGCAATGACCAAGAACACGTTTAGAACGCCATTGTGAGGAGCCCGCTGTTTGGGCGACGCGGCAATCTCTCCTTTCTACCCCGAAAAAAACAGCGTCACAATCACCAAAATGTTGCTTTCTGCTTGTCGACACAATCAAACCACAATTATCACTAACAAAAGCGACGCTCCCTTCCGCCCTGCGGAACTCCCCACCGCACTTCAAAGTGCTTCGCGCACGGCGTGTCAACGCGCTCGGGTCTCCGGGGACTGTTGCGCTTACCGGAGCGCGGTTTCAGGGTACCGCGCAGCGCGGTAGAAAGATTTACCTTCGGGGTTCCAGTATTCCCACACGATATCACCTTCCGGTGTGACTTCAAAGATACGGCCCGGCTCGCTCCAGTTCATTGCACAGATAAGTGTGTTGCCGTTCTCAAACCGCTGTGCTCCCGAGCCGACGGGCGACCAGAAATCCGTGCGCGGTTCGGCATGATATTCCCAGGCGATCTCACCTGTCAGGGGCTCCATCTCAAGAACCCGCGACCAACCGCGCATCGGCGGTCCCCAGCCGTTGTCGAACAGCAGGATGTTTCCCGATGCCAGCATCGTGGGCTGATGCTGACCGAGCAGCTCTGCCTCGCCCCATTGCCAGACAATATCGTCCGTCTCGCGATCGACAATAAAAATCCTGTGCAGGTGGCGGGGCGAGACCAGGATATTGCCTGCTCGGAAGCGATCGTCCGATTCACCAGACGGAGTTTTCGGAAGCGACTGCACAGTATTGATGTGAGGCCAATCGCCCAGTTGTGCCGGCATCTTCATGTCTGGTGGAAGGCGGAGCTGAGGTTGGTGCGGGGCAAAATGCCAGTTCCATACCACGTCTCCTTCTTGGTCCAGCTCCTGCAGATAATCGTAGATCATGGGTTGATCGTGAATTGCCGGATAATGCGCCCCTGCGCTTGCGGCAAGGAGCGTGTGTCCGTTCGGGAGGCGGCGGGCATCGTGATGTCCCCGTGCGAAACTCTGCCACACAACGTTACTTTCGCGATCCAGTTCCAGAACGCGATGCCGACTGATCTGTTTGGGGGAGTAACTTTTTTCGTTGGCAACCACGAGAAGATTGCCGTTGCCCAGCAGAGAGACATCATGCCACGTTGGCCCTATATCAACTCGCCAGCGGTGGACTTCCCCACCCCCCAGGCCAATCAGCCGTGCCGAGCGGCTACCGCGGCTCCAGCAGAGCGTCAGCCCGGGCTGAGCTCTGTCATGGTCGCAACGGATAAGCCCGAGCTTCTCAGGCGGACGCGGCATGCAACGGTCGATTCGGAATTCGTTTTCAGCCATCTCAGCAACTCTCTTCTCAAAACCAGGTGTTATTCGGTCGATTCACAGGGGCCATCAACGTAACGGCCCCAAACGGCTTTAGCACTTTAAACTTTTTCACCCGCGATGCAAGGTCGCTGGGGCCGATGCTGTGCCGCAACGCGGTTCTCTCTATCAGTCTCCTTCACCTGCGACACCAGGTCCCAGGGGGTTCTGTTGTTGCAACAGTTATTTTCGCGAGCAGGCTGGAGTTCAGAATGGGCACCATTTGGGTGCAATTTATCTCTCTTACAATCTTATAACATTGCCCGCCTCCAGTCCTGCTGAACTCGAATCTCAGCCAGTCGTGTGCGGACTGAAGTTTCGAACGTGGTCAATGGGCGCAACTTCCCTGCTTCCAATTTTCCAAAATCGGCCACCGTACGACCGACACAACTCACTCTTTCCACTCCGGCTCAAGAATCGCCATCTCCAGACGTTCATTGTATTTTGGTCGCCGGCCTTGTAGACACACAGAACACAGCTTTCGGGCCATTTTGAAGCTGAAGCGTGTGTCCCGGCCCCGTCCAATAACGGAGCCAGTGGTCCGGACGGACCTCATCCGTGATATCAAGCGGTTTAGACCAGTTGTGGCCGTCATATTGACTCCGCGTCACGAACACTTCTTCATTGCTGCGGGCAAATAAAAGGACGACGGATCCCGTCCCCCGTCCGGCCGTCCACAACAGTCGTCGGATTCCCGATCGGGATCTGATTTTCCGCGGAGCCTTCCCGATGAATAATAGCGTTTTAAGGTTCACTCCTGTCGGTCCGTTTTTCAAATGGTTTATACAGCGGATCCCCGACGAGTATCATCCGCCAGCTGGTGTGGCCGATGCTGGTCCAGTACGTTTCCCCCATGGACCAGCCAGAATACAGACGCGAGAAGAAGTGTGAGGTATGCGGAAACGCCTGCAAATAGGGTTCCGCGACCGGTCCAATCGTCACCGTGACGCCATCGCGGAGGAAACCGGAGCACCACGGCATATTTTCTCCTTCTTTCCCCCATTTAGCGCGATGGATATTTGCCGCTTCGAAACTCGCAATGTGGCACGCAATCGCCCCCGTCGGGAAGCTGTTATTGAAAATCTTGCCGTTGTATTTGAACGGGTGGTAAAATCCCCAGTAAATCAGTGCATCAGGGCACTCGCCGGGGCCAAACATCCCACCGTTCGTATTGCGTATGGTCTTTATGCCCGCCTTTTTCGTGATTTCCCAGGCCCGGCGTATCCACCAGTCCCCCAGCCCGTAGCCTTTCTTTTTTTCGCCTTCGCTTCGAGCATCAAAATACGCTGTCCCCGAGACGCCTTCCTTTTCAGCTTTGACTGCTTTATCAACCAGTCCTTTTGCATTTTGAGCCGAAAGCCCATCGATTCTGGCGACCATGTAGAGCAAACCCGGTTCTTCGTCGGCCAATTGCTGCTGACGAAACGTCCGTAACGGGATTGACTGGCCGAAGTACGGATTTTTCGATGGTCCTTTCAACCGCTGGCGCCGTCCGTAGCCACACCGAGCATTTTTCGGGGGTGCCGGCTCGAACAAAGTTGCCAGTTCACTGTCAAAAGCGCTGTTGGCACGCCATAGGTTCCGTCTTCGTTTCTCAAACATCTCTTCTTTCTTTTCCGGGGAAGCCTCCCGGTACGTTTCCTCGGTCGCGAGCTTCCGGCGCAGTTCTGTCTTTTCTTTTTCTGTAAGTTCAAAGCCACCGACGCGGTATGGCGTACCGTAAACAGTTACGAAACAGAGGATCTGCTTCCGCCACCCCTTTTCTTCAAGAAGTTGTTCGAGTGGTTCGACCACCTCATCCCGGAACCGATCGAACGGAAACCATTTTGGATTCTGATCCATCGGCGTCAGTTCGCCGAAATCCTCATACTGGATCGTGAAAATGTGATCTTTCGGAATGCCGCGCGTTTTCATGTAATGGCGACCCACTTCCATCGAATCGTCCGAGGCCCGGTTCGCAAGAACAAGTACTTCATCCGGTCGCAGTCCTGCCGGTGCCCGCCCGTTTCTCTCGCCCGCCCACAGACATTTAAGAGCACCATCAAGGCAAATGGCAGCAAGAAAGAAATACAGCAAAAATGTGCACGTTTTATTTTGCGCCATTGTTCACCCGATCGGAGATAGCTCTTCCCATACGTCAAGAAGGCGCATGTAATTGCGGTATTCGCGCTCGGTGACGGCGGGCGTAGGGCCTTCGGTCGGGCGGAGCACAAAACGTTCTTTGCCGCCTTTGAAAGCATCCCGGACCGCCTGTTCGACCGTACCTTCGTCCTCGTTGCAGAGAACGCGGGCTTCGATATTCCCCCCGAGTGTTATGCGCCCCGCTGCCATTTCTTTCGCTTCTTCCATCGTAATATCGCCGTCAGGTGGCGGTTCGACGGGTTCGGTATAATCCGCCCCTCGTTCAATCATCCGCTTTAATGCGTGCCGCACACATCCATGACAGTGTACATGGACAAACGCTTCTGTATTTTCATGCAGGTGGGAGATGATGCTTTCCTCCGGCCCCTGCACATACTTGTCGTACATATCCGGAGATCCCATAGGGGGTGTCACCCACTCACTGCCCCCCATCCAGACGTATTCGATGCCGGGTTGCTCAAAAAGCCCTTTCAATAAGTCGAGGATACGTTGTCGGCAAATATCCGTCAGCTCAAGGATCAGATCCTCCTCCGTGTAGGCCAGTTCCAGGAACCACTGATAATCCATCATCGCCGAGACGCAGACCATAGGAGACGAAACATGCGTGGCAGCAATGCCGCGGCGCTCGAAATCTTCCGGCGCCTCATCCAGATCGATCGGCTTCAAATCATCGGCCCGCTCCCAGGGCACGGATGCGATCTTCTCAATATCTTCCTTGTTCTCGACGGGATATTTTTCCTGCCAGGATGTCCGAGCATTTGCGTCCCATTGCTTTACCGCTTTCAGTTCCCCTTTGGGCGTGTCGATATACTGCATAATGCGCACATTCCCGTTGTTCAGTTCCTCCCGCTCGGACCTCATCCGCTGAGGAGGTGTTACCAGGTAGCGATTGACATAACTGGGAACGCAAAAGCGGTAGGTTGTTTCATCGAATATACGTTCTGCAATTTCGCGTTTCCGGGGGTTTTCGAGTTCTTCAAGTTCTTCTCGACTCGTGTAATGGAATCCCTGAAGAAACAAGGGGACCCGATCAGCCGGCTTGCCCTGTAAAGCATTCAGTAAACGTTCTCTTGGATACATATTCTCTGGCCTTTTCTCACAAGTAAAAAATGGTCCAAATCTATGATATTCCCTCTGGCCGTGAAATATCAATCCACGAAAGAGAATTTGCGCTGCAATGATTTCGCTATTTGATAATCTGGCTTGGCTTGAGTTTGCCACCGACTTCCGAACAGAGCCGCGCGCAAATTCCTCAAAACTACCTCGGAAAAGTCTTAGTGTCAATCATTCTGTAAGCTTGCAGCCCTGCTTGTCAACGCAAACGGGTCCTGCAGATTCTCCGTGTTCTTGTTATCCCAGGATATACCTCGCGCATAATAGAACCGGGCCGGGATCGGCCGTTCGACGCGAAAGT
>JAGXLK010000739.1 GCA_018334735.1 Planctomycetota bacterium
AGGAGTGGGTCATTGGAAAACTCGACAATGTCTTCACTCCCATAGGCAATGCGGCCACCAGCCCAACAACATTGGCGAAAGTTATCTCCATATCGAGCGTGGCCTGGTTGCTTTTCTTCCTGGCTAATTTCATTTTGTTCTTTGGGTTTGGCGAACCGGTCAGTTTCTTCAAAGTCCTTGTCATCGTCTCCATTGCGAATTTCTGTGGCGACCTCGGCGTCTCTCCGGGGGGGGCAGGATTTATGGAGACGGCGATGATTGCTCTCTGTGCTGCCTTTGGAGTGGAAAGTCATACAGCGGCCGCCGTTACGCTCGTGAGCCGAGGCATTTTCTACTTCTGTGGACTTGGCATAGGTGGGGCCTGTTTTGTGGTTCTGGCTTTGATGTATGGTCGACGAAAGGAAGCCGATGAACAGCTGCCGGCCGAATCTGAGGCGCCACCAACAGAAAGCGAAATCGGTTGATTGAGTTGATTCAGGAGATGTCTGTTGATTCGGCGTCTTCTTGACGGTGCTTTTTCTCAGCATGACTGGCTGAGAGGTGCAGAGTGATCTGGACGACCACCAGACACAGAACAACTGCGGCGGCAGGAATATAGGGTGTTCTCAGCCCAAAACGGTTGGCAACGACTCCACCGCCGACGGTTCCCAGCAGAATTCCCCCGAGAAGTGCTGCTTCGTGAAGGCCGCTTTTCAGGCCCCGCGACCCGACGTCGGCGAGGCTTGCATAGAGGCTCAAAGAGTAGACAAAGCCGAGCGTTATGCCGATGAAAATATAGACCAGGCCGAGCCACAGGTGATTGCTCGCGGTGGCCAGGGTAGCGATGAGAGCGGCGGATACGATCTGAGCGATAACGGAAAGACTCCATTTGTGCGGCGCGCGGGCTCCCTGGAAACTTGCCCAGAATACCCCCGTGCGCGCCAGCCCCAGTGCTGCTACCATGAGCCCAAAAATTCCGGATTCTATGCCGATAGTCGTGCCCAATTTGGGGAATACTCCCGTCATCAGTCCGATGAGACAGCACACGGCGGTATTACCCAGCCAGCAAGCCGCGAGACGGCGTTTTGTGCCCGGTGACGCCGATTCTGTCGAACTTATTTCTGTCTGTGGATCCCCCTGATCCTCTTTATGAGCCGGTGCAAAACGTGCGAGACACACGCCGATAAGAGCAATAAAAAAGGGCAGTGGTATGGCGATCTGAAAAAGCCAGCCCGACAGGAGCGAACCAACAATCGACCCGCTGCTCCAGCCGAGGTTAACAACCCCTGTTGCACGGGCCAGGTTTGCGGGATCATGGGCATCGCCGAGCCAGGCAAAAAGAGAAGGCCAGAAAAATGACAGCGATATGGCCCAGAGAACGGCACCGAAATAAAGATGCCAGAGTTTGTCCGCCGAAGAGGTAAGAACAAGCGCCAGCGCTATACCAACAGCTGCAATCCCAATCAGGCGGTTCCGGCGGGCGCGGTCTGCGAGAAGAGCAACAGGAATGCACGCAACAAGGTAGGCGACACCCCGGGCCGCACCCAGTATGCCAAGATCCAGCGAATCTCCTCCCAGCTTCAGTGCGAAATAAGGGAGGGCAACGATAAACGTTGCAGAACTAAAATCCATCCAGAAAGCGGCCCGGAAAAAACGGCCGGTATGACGCCAGGTCAGTTTTTTCATGTTTCCCGTTAATCCAGATTGTAGTGGTGCGACAAATAGCCGGTTGTAAAACACTCACCCTGCGCATTGCAAGTGCGTACGGATTCAGCGTGGGGGCCAAAACCTGCGAATCGTTTCCGTCGGGGGCTCCGTATAGCGAGCCGAAGTTCAGAATGCGGACGGCACGCTGACAGCTCAATGTGCCTTTAACCTGCCCGATGCTTGCCCCCGGGTATCAAGGCCGGCCGCCGGTTCGGCGAAGCAGAGTATCTTTTGACGGAGACCTGAGCGGGGTGTATCCTATTACTGTTTCATTCGTGTTATAGATGGACAGGACCGGGAGGAAATATGAGAAGCGCACTGGTGACCGGCGGGGCCGGTTTTATCGGTTCACATCTGACGGAACGGTTGCTTGATGAGGGATGGGAAGTCTACGTTATCGACAACCTGACAACCGGAAATATCCGCAATCTGGACGGCGTACGGGACCATGAGAATCTGCACGTTACGATTGACGGAATCGAGAACGAACCTGTTTTAATGGAGCTGGTTGACCGTGCGGATGTCGTATTTCATCTTGCGGCCGCGGTGGGAGTCAAACTCATTGTCGAAGACCCCGTGCATACAATTGAGACCAATATCCACGGTACCGAACACCTTCTGCGGCATTGTTCAACAAAAGCGAAAAAGGTTGTCCTTGCCTCAACCAGCGAAGTTTACGGGAAAGGCAGCAGAGAGAGGTTTGCTGAAGAGGATGATCTGGTGTTTGGACCAACGACGCGGGCGCGGTGGAGTTATGGTTGCTCGAAAGCGATCGATGAGTTCCTTGCGTTGGCGTATTGCCGGTCGCGCGATTTGCCCACGGTGATACTGCGGCTATTCAATACCGTGGGGCCCCGACAGGTCGGGCGCTACGGGATGGTGGTGCCGCGGTTCGTGAAACAAGCTCTGGAAGGAGACCCCATTACGGTCTACGGTGATGGCAAGCAGGTCAGGTGTTTCACCCACGTGCGAGATGTCGTGGAA
>JAGXLK010000740.1 GCA_018334735.1 Planctomycetota bacterium
ACTGGAAGATGAACCTTGACCTCGAAACAAGCGTCGGCCTGGTCCAAGACCTCAGAGATCAGGTCGGAGATGTCGATGATGTAACCCTTGCCGTCGGCCCGCCGTTTGTTTATCTCAATGCCGTGGCTGATATCCTTGAGGGCACAAAAATCGGAGTCGCTGCACAGAACATGTATACCCAACCGGAAGGTGCTTATACCGGTGAGGTCAGCGGCCCAATGCTGCTTGATGTCGGTTGCGAATACGTAATACTGGGACACTCAGAACGAAGACATGTCTTCGCCGAACCGGACGAACTCATCAACCAAAAAGTGCAGAAAGCCTTCGAATACGGCCTGAAACCCATTGTCTGCGTCGGAGAAAAACTCGAACAAAGAAAAGCCGGTGACACTGAACGGATCGTATGCGGACAGGTCGAAAGTGCCCTGGAAGGCGTGGTACGCGAACAGATGGAAGAGGTCACACTGGCCTACGAACCCGTCTGGGCAATAGGCACGGGTGAGACGGCAACTCCCCAACAGGCCGAACAAGTCCATGCGATCATTCGCTCGCTGGTAACCGACCTGTTCGACGCCGAGCTGGCCGACGAGCTGGTTATCCAATACGGGGGAAGTGTTAAACCCCACAATGCCGCTGACCTGCTGGCGCAGGAAGATGTCGACGGCGCTCTCGTGGGAGGAGCCAGCCTGGCCGCCGAAACGTTTGTCCCGATCATCGAAGCCGGTCAAAACATCTGAGTCTTTTCCGCTGGCAAGGAACCTGGATATGGATCCGGATGAATTAAAAAAGTTGCTGAAACGCGTGGCCATCATCGGCGCATTTTTCCTCGTGGCCGTGGTCTTCTATCTGCTCGGGCGCGGAGGAAGTAAGTTCTGGGAAGGAATGCTTTTCGCGTATGCTATCGTAGTAAGCCTGTTCATGGTGCTCGCTATCCTGCTGCAAAGCGGGAAAGGCGGCGGACTGGCAAGTCTTGGAGGCATGGGCGGGGAAGCTCTATTTGGCGCCCGCTCGGCCACACCAATCGCAAAAGCGACCGCCGTGATGGGAGCCCTTTTCCTGTTCATTTGCATGTTGATATCACGGCTTCACATCACCCGCGCAACCGGTACCAGCGCGAAAAAAGGCGATATACTGGAGGTGCCAGCCGAAGCCCCCCCCGAAAGCCGCGAAGTCCCGGGCCTTGGAACGGGAAAAGCACCGGATAAGGTCGAAGGAACTTCGGAATCGACCGAGGAGAACAAATGATCCGAAGCATGACCGGCTACGGAGCGAGCGAATACGAGTGCGATCAATGGCAAATTCAGGTGGAAGTCCGTTCGGTTAATCACGACCAACTTAAAGTTTCCCCCCGACTGCCCGACATGCTCCGCCTGAAAGAAAGCGAATTGAATCGCCTCCTTCGCGAATTCATCCAGCGAGGACACGTTTACGTTAAGGTGAACGCGGATATCAGCGAACAAGCGATGTCGATGCTGGTCGATAAACGGAAGCTCAGGGCGTACGTCCGCCTGGCCCGAGAACTCAGCGAAGAAGCCGATGTTCCACTGCGCCTTGAAGTCGGTTCTATGCTGGCCTTGCCCGGTATCCAGAATACAGAAACCCTCCCCCGCGAAGTGCGAGACGCCATGTGGGAAGACGTACTGGACGCCACTCGTAACGCAATCAAGTCTCTGGTGGAGATGCGGACTACTGAGGGGGAAAAACTCTCAGATCAGCTGAGCCAGCTCAGCCAGGAACTGCAACAGGAGACCGAAGCCGTCAAATCCCGGATCGATGAGTGTCTGGAGAAATATCAAGAGAAACTCGTCGAACGAGTCGACCAGCTTCTCAACGGAATCGATGCCCGGCCCGAAGAAGGCATTCTCGCCCGGGAAATAGCGGCCACCGCCGAGCGTGGCGATATCAGCGAAGAAGTAGCCCGTATGGAAAGTCACCTCGAACAGTTCGATACCGCGCTCCAGAACGACGAAAACGCAGTTGGCAAAAAACTTGAATTTCTCGTGCAGGAAATGCTTCGAGAAACCAATACCATGGCCTCCAAGATCCCCTGCAGCGAACTCGTTGAAATCGCCGTGGAAATGAAAACGAACGTCAACCGACTGCGCGAACAGGTGAGAAATATAGAGTAACCCACGCCCTGCACCGGAATTTGAAAATTACTGAATGGCCCCCAAAAAACATATGGAGAAACTCGAAAAGCCCGACAACTTGTTCGTACTCTCCGGGCCGAGCGGAGTGGGCAAAAATACCGTCGCCGAACGGCTTTGCAAGCGAGATCAGGTGACTCGAGCCATCACAGCAACGACCCGGGATCCCCGAAACGGGGAAAAAGAAGGCGAAGATTACTATTTTGTCGATGAAAAGCAATTTCAACAATGGATCAAAGATGGGAAGCTGCTCGAACATAATCGCTACGACGACAATGACTACGGCACGCCCGCATTTTCCGTCAATGAAGCCGCAAAACACAAAAAACCCGTCATCCTGGTCATCGACGTCAATGGCGCGCTGAAAATACGGGAACAATACCCCGAAGTCACTCTCATTTTCCTCGCTCCACCCGATGAACGAGAGCTGGAAAGAAGGCTCCGGGACCGCGGCGATGAAGACGAAAAGCAACTTCAATATCGGCTTGATAGAGCCCGAGAAGAAATGAAACTGATGGATA
>JAGXLK010000052.1 GCA_018334735.1 Planctomycetota bacterium
CCGTCCTTGTGTATGCAGTTGTCCGGCAACGGCAACCACCTGCAATTCATGATATCCGTCGGCAAATCCAGTTGTGTCCAGATTGAAAACATGTCCGGGCTTGCAAGCCGCGCGGCGCATACCGTCGACAAAAAGCTCGAACTGCTGAAGTTTCAATTTTTCATGTGTTTCGGCGGCCGGGATTATTTCGATTTCACCTTGTACAGTATCGCCGGGAGAAACGCCACCAATTTTTACTTTTGGGAATCGCGCCCATGGTTGGCAAAGCGGATCGCCGACGATCAAAAGCTGGTAGGGGCCCTGAACGGATTGATAGAAGGCTTCGCCGAGGCTCGCGCCGCGGGCGTAGTGCAGGTGGATGAACGGAGAGGGGAACTTAGCCTGGACCGCGAACGGCTCGGTAACGGTCCCGCAGGTTCCAGATGCCCCGGCGCTTATCCACGCGCTCAAAAGCGTCTGTCCGCTACCTGACATTACCCCACCAGCGCTGGTAAGATGTTCACATATGGCACCGGGAAGAATTTTGCTCCCGGATTTTTCCCAATTGAACTTTGCTTTTCCCACCATCGCGCCCATTACATCGGATCTGTTCTTCGGCAAAACGCCTTCTTCGATCTCCGCGTTCACACCGATTTTTTCCAATTGCCGGACGACACTCCGGAACGCCCATTCCCGGGTAATACTTCGGATATCCCGATTGCGCATGAAGTAGATCGTTCCCTCCGGGCGGGATCCATCCGCCTGGACGCTCCGACGCAGACATCGCAGGCTTTCGTTCAGCGTGTTGGTTTTCTTGCTGACATGCGTCAGCATGGTCGAGATAAGGTAACGAACACCCTTCTGGGGATTGACGATTTCCCCACCTTTTGCAAAACCGAAACTATTCCGGAAAGGAATCGTGGGCTGCGCACGGAGCGTGACATTTTCCATCTGTGCGATCAGTTTCTTGAACTTTTCATTCTTGCGAAGCGCTTTCAGATCGGGATCGCGTCGGGCATGCACGAAATTCCACCAGCCGACATCAACAGCTTTCTCAATCTGTTTCAACGCCAGCTGTTTTCGGCCTTGAAGCATCAGGATGCACGCCATGTTGTAGTGGAGGCCCGGATTCCCGGGGTGCGAGTCCAGCAGCTCCGTGATAATTCCATGAACTTCGTCGAGGTGGGATTCAATTACCTTTGTTTGTGCCTTTTTTGTTTCTGTCCCTCCGGCCTCTTCCTTTTTCTCTCTTTTCGCGGCGGCTTTTTGAGCTTCTCGCAGGCGTTTAAATGCTTTTTGCAATTCCAGTTTCTTCTGCCGCTGCGCATCGGTCCAAGGCGTGTCTTTCGCATGCGAAAGCCGCTTTCGCATGTATTGATTGGCATTGAGCGACATGTAATTGGGGTTCTGAGCAAGAGCAAAAAGGTAGAGATACGTCAACCCGGTAATGGACGCCGGCTGACTCAGAATTTTGGGAAGTTTTTTGCCTTTGATATCTGATTTGACATTAACAGCATGGGGAAAACCGGTTGAATAGATCAGGTAATCAATCTGGCCAGCGACGTGTCGTTTTTCGAGCGTTTTGAGTGCCGGGCCGAGAATTTTCTTCCGGAATTGTTCGACGGGAATCACAGATTTTTCGGGCACTTCAGGCAGATAAATAACGTTAGCCGGGGGAATTTTGCGCAGATGGATGTACTCGTTTGCAATACGGAGAGAATCAGTATCGTTCGGATTCACCAAAAGAGCCAGGTTTTGGGGGCCGCCGCCGGCGTCCGTTGATGGCAGAAATCCAAAAATGGCGACCCAGACTGCAAAGAACGCCAAAAAAATGGTAGCGCTTCGTTTTTCAGTCACGGCATATTCCTTTCGAACTGCAAAGACCGGACCGTCTATCCTGGTCCGGCACAACCCAGGCCGCTGTGACTCTCTCGAGTTCGGAATGCTATCCGGAGCCAGCAACGCGGTAAAATTCGCCCGGCAAAGGTCAGAGTGCTGTTTGAAGCCTCTATCGATTTGCCGAAAAGGGTAAATACGATTACGCTCTCTCTGAGTTTAACTGGTTACCTTGCAGTATTTTGAAGTGGGCGCGAGGCGTTTTCAAGGAGAGGGCAAATTCATGGCGGCCATTTTGGAGACCACCGGTGCTGTCTTCGGCTACATCGTGTTTTATCTGGTGATGCTCGCGGGGATGATTATTATTCCGCTCGGTATTCCAGGACAATTCATCATAGCGTTTGCGGCGCTCGGGGGCACCCTTATAGCCGGGAAGGACGCTCTGCCATGGTGGATTGTGCTGACGCTTTTCGGATTGGCGGTGCTTGCCGAAATCATCGAAGCGATTGCCGGTATGCTCGGAGCAAGCAAAGCCAAGGGCAGTTTCTGGAGTTCGATCGGCGCCATGCTGGGGGGCATCATCGGCGCGGTGGTGGGATCAGCTGTCCTGCCACTTATTGGAACGCTTCTGGGTGCCTTTGTCGGGACATTCGCCGGGGCCTATGCTCTTGAGTACCACCGTACACGCACAGTAAAAGCATCGGCCACCGTCGCAAAAGGCGCTCTCATCGGACGGATAATCGGGAGTATCACAAAAGTCTTTATCGCACTGGTCATGATCGCTCTGGTGACGTTTGGACTCTTTTGATTTCCTATTATTACGACCGGCCTGTCCTTTTCCGATCAATTTGCTGAAACAATTCTTCGTACACCGCCGGATCGCCTCCGCGTTTTGTCCATTCTTCTTTGGCCCGCGACCGCCATTCGGGATCGCTGAAAAGATTAATGCCTTCGTTCTTCAGGCAATCGCTCATTTCCTCGGCGATAGCTCGCAGATCGTCTTGCGAATACCCGTCCATCCATTGGGGGAACTGGCGAAAAGACCATTCGGGGTGCGCGCTGCACCGATGTTCCGGAGGGGATTCGAATGAAAGATCCACAAAACGACCGTTATCAACGTTTTCCGGATTTCCGTGTTCGGATTCGAATTGAACACACGCATCTCTCAACCGACTGACGGGAAGACCATTGTCATCGCACTTTTTTGCCAGCAGATTGATTCGTTCCTCTGGATCGGACTCAAGGTCGTAAAGTTCTTCTTCTCCTCCATTCAGCCAGTGAATGAATTTGAAACGGCCCGATACAGCAGCCAGATACCTGTCCCGGCCGGTGGAATGATGAAAGACCACCGTTCTGCCCGCTTCTTCGTGTTGACATTTTTGGAGCGGAACGCCCACCATCGGATGATCTTCAGGAGGCTCAACCCCCGTCGCGCGAAGGATTGTGGCTGACGTATCCCATGTCGTTACGGGGACCTCGCAGGTACCTTTTTCAAAACCCGGTCCGCTGACTAACAAGGGGATATGGGCCGATCCCTCATACGGGACATGTTTCTGATAGCACCCGTAATCGCCGAGCATTTCCCCGTGATCGGACGTAAAAATAATGAGCGTATTTTCTCTCTGCCCGGTCTGTTCCAGGGCGTCGAGTATTCTGCCGAGATGCGTATCGATCAGGCTAATCGCTCCGAAATATGCTTCTCTGAGTCTTTTCAGGGATTTACCCCGAAGGTTTTCGGGACTTGTTGGGGCATGCAATTTCGCGCTTTCTTCGATTGGGGACGGAAGCTCTGCATCCCGGTACATCTCAAGATATCGCCGGGGCATGTAATAGGGTGGATGGGGCCCAACCCAGCTGGCCATCAGGAAAAATGGCCGATCGCGCTTTCGACGAATTAACTCGATAGTTTTATGTGCAACCCAGGCTGAGCCGTGATGCTCCTCGGGAACGCGTGATTCCTGCGGCGAATGATAAAACAAAGGGCGCACACCGTGCTGGCATCGAATATGCCCGTAGCCCTGTTCTTTGAGGTACTCAAGATATGCGTCGTTCTCGCGGCACCCCGGCAATTCTTCCATAAGGAACATGTGGCCGAATCCGTGGTGTTCCCGTTCGGGTTTGAAATGCATTTTCCCCACCGCGAGCGTTTGATAGCCGGATTGGGTGAGCATGCGGGGAAGCGTCGCAAGACCGTAGTTCTGGATTGGGCGCCCGGCGTTCCACCAGTAGCCGTGATGTTGTGCGCTGGCACCGGTCAGCAGATCATGCCTGGCGGGCATGCAAACGGGGTTCGAACTGTAAGCCTTCCTGAAAGCGATCCCTCCTGAGACAAGACGATCCAGGTTGGGAGTCTCCATATGCGAAGCCCCCAGGGCTCGGATCGTGTCAAAACGTTGTTGATCAGTGTGAAGCAATAGAATGTTGGGACGTGCCATGGACTCTCCTCACCTGTAAATCATCCGAAGATAATTTTTAAAATTGCATCATGAACAATAATTTGTCAAATAAATGGCCTCGCTGAAAACGGAGCGAAAATTAACTTGTTCTGTCTACGGTTGGAAATTAATCTTTGTCATGGATAAAGTGTAACCTGCTGGTCTTCAAAAAGCTCGAACGGAAAACCGTATGTATCTGTCCGTAACAAAATCAATTTCACACGCCTTTGAGCGAACGAACATCCTGTTGTTCCAGCGGTTCGACCTCGGGAAATGGCTTATTCTCGCTTTTTGTGCCTTCCTGGCAAGCCTGAGCCAGGGCGGTATGAATCTCAATTTCAATTTTAAAATGGGGGGACAGAGACAAGGGCCCGGCAATATCCCGGAACAAGCGCTCGATTGGCTGGAGGGAAATCCCGTCCTTGCTGTAGCAATCGTGCTTGGGGGCCTCATTGCTGGCCTGGCGATTACTGCTCTTCTGCAATGGCTGAGCAGCCGGGGACATTTTATGTTTCTGGACGGAGTTGTGCATAATAGAGCAGCCGTTGTGCAACCATGGAAGAAATTTCGTGTGCCCGCCAATAGCTTCTTTTTCCTTCGGTTTGCCATAACAATAATCGCGGGACTCGTTGGGATAGCCGTGATGGTTGGTTCCTTAGCGCTTGCTTATGGCGATATACAGGCGGAACAGTTTGGAGCCGGGACAACAGTCGCACTGGTCATAGTCGTCTTTCTCTTCCTGCCGCTGGTGTTCGGATTCGCCATAATTCATGCGATCCTCCAGGATTTCATCGTGCCGATTATGTACAAAAAACAAGTTCTGGCAAGAAAAGCCTGCAGCTTATTCTTACAGGACATTCTTCCCGGCAACCTCGGAGCGTTTACGCTTTTCTATTTGATGAAATTATTCCTTGGAATTGCGTTTGCCCTTTTGGCGACGATTGTTATGTGCCTCACCTGCTGCCTGGCCGCTTTACCCTACGTAAATTCAGTTGTTTTTCTCCCGGTCAGCGTGTTTTTCCGAAACTATTCACTGTGTTTTTTGAACCAGTTCGGGGGAGAATGGCAATTTTTCCAAGAAAACCGGTCAGCTCCACACTCGCCGCCGAACGGAACTAATTCGCGAACCCCCGGTCCGAACAGGAATCCGCCCGAGCCACCTTCGACAGATGAAGAATCGGAACAGTATCGCGGCGACGCACCGTGGGTCGAAGGAAACGGTCAGCCGTAAACAAAATTCACGGTTCACGCATAACAAAACCGGAAGCGTAGTCTGCAAGAGGGTTATCCGCTTCGGGCCCGTTCTGCCACCTTCAGCCTTTCCCGCACGCAAACGATCTTACCTGTATTAGTGGTCAATATTCCGAGATTTGTCCGCCTCAAGCCCAGTTTCGCCCGCTGATAGCGAGCTCAGCTGAATTCGAGTTTCCATTTCTGCGAGCAAGCTCCCACCTTGCGGCGGGGAGGTCTCACGCTTTTTTTGTGAACTCCCGGTTTCCGGATTGAAAACTCCGAGATGGTCTGGGCGCAAGCTGGCTGTCGAACGCTGCGACGGATTCGTTGCCCCGAGATTCCGTCCCCTTGGAGATCTCAAAACGGCCATTAACCAACAAGAAGCCCCCTCGGCGAGGCAGGCTTGAAACTCCAAAAACTCCAGTGAATTTCAAGATTTTGCCGTTAGAATGTAACAGGCCAAATTTTGCGCACTCATAAAACGCAAAGGGAACATTTCATGCCTGATCAAACCGTTCAAATTGGTTTTGTTGGCGTCGGGAGTATGGGCCAGTGCGCTCACCTGAAGAATTACAATCGTCTCCAGGATTGTGAAGTGGTGGCGCTTGCCGAGATCCGCCCGAAACTGGCCCAGAAAGTCGCAGCACGTTACGGCATACCGAATGTCTATTCAAACCACGAAGACATGCTTGAGAATGAAGATCTCGATGGAATCGTCGCTTCCCAACCTTTTGACCGGCATGGGGTGCTTGTGCTGGAGCTTCTTGAAGCCGACGTTCCTGTTTTTACCGAAAAACCCCTGGCCGCCTCCTGTCAGATTGGCGAACAAATTGTAGAAGCCGAACAAAAGGCCGGTGCAACTCACATGGTGGGTTACCACAAACGGAGCGATCCGGCCACCGTCCGAACCGTCGAGGAGATC
The DNA here is from genome assembly GCA_018334735.1 of Planctomycetota bacterium. Next base: position 6,406 of record JAGXLK010000052.1, read on the forward strand.
GAAAACCTGAAAGAAACCGGCGAGTTGGGCGACTTAAAATACGTGCGCATCCTGATGCCCGCCGGCGATTGGGTGGCCAGCGGATTCAACGATCTGATCCAGACCGACGAGCAATGTCCGGACCTTGACCGCGATCCGCCGCCCCCGGATATGAACGAAGAAACGTTTCAGGAGTACACTGCGTTCGTCAATTACTACATCCATCAGGTCAATTTGATGCGCCTGCTGTTCGGAGAGCCGTACGACGTAACCTACGCAGAGCCTTCGGGGGTCCTGATGGCCGTACAGAGCCAGAGCGGGGTCGCCGGTACAATTGAAATGAGCCCATACGTGACAACGGTCGACTGGCAGGAATCGGCGCTTGTATGTTTCGAAAAAGGCTGGATCCGTCTCGATTTGCCCGCGCCGCTGGCCTGCAACCGGGCCGGGAAGGTCTCTATTTTCCGCGACCCCGGATGTGGCAATCCGCCAGAGACGCGAATTCCGCAGCTGCCATGGACTCATGCTATGCAGCAGCAGGCCGCCAATTTCACCCGCGTCTGCCGCGGCGAAACCGATCCACCCTGCGATTCCGAGGAAGCCCTCGAAGATCTCCGGATCGCCCGGAATTATATCCATTTGAAACGCGAGACTTAACCGATGAATCCAGCGGAGAGAGTGATACTGGGCGTATTTCTTTTTGTTGTCGTTTTCGTGTACGGTGTTGAAACCTTGCTTTTGCTGCGTGAGCTGGCACGGCGGCTGAAAGGAGCAGGTGATTCGGAACTTCTCACTCCGTTCACGCTCATTATTCACGTGCTTGCGCTGGTCGGCCTCGTTTGCTTCGGCTATGGATATTTCGTCGAGCCGTATTCGCTTGAGCTAAATGAGATCGACCTGAAGACGCACAATTTGGAAGCTGTATCCCTGCGGATCGTGCAGATTTCGGATCTACACTGCGATCGCAAGACGCGAAATGAACCCAAACTCGCCGGCATGATAAACCCGTTGAAACCAGATCTGATCGTATTCACCGGCGATTGCGTGAACCATCCGGATGCCCTTGAGAAGTTTCATCAAACGCTTGCGGGCCTCAAGGCAAAACTCGGCAAATTCGCGGTGCGGGGCAATATTGATGTCGGCATGCGAACAGCGGCGGAGCTCTTCAAGGAAACAGGATTCCACGAACTTGACTCAGAATCGCTCGTCCTGGAAAAAGATGGCGAATCGTTCTGTGTGGCCGGTCTAAATTTGGAAACTGACGATCCGACAGATCTGGTCGAAAAACTCGATGAAACCGTTTACACGGTTTTCCTTCATCATTATCCAGGAGTGGTGGAAGACGTGAAGGGGCCGAAGGTCGATCTGTACCTCTGCGGTCACACGCATGGAGGACAGGTGGCGCTGCCGTTCTATGGGGCGCTGATTACCCTGGCCGAACTCGGGAAAAAATACGAGAGGGGCCTGTATTATGTGGGCCCCACGACGATGTACGTAAACCGCGGGATCGGTATGGAGGGAGGCAGGGCCCCACGGGTAAGATTCTTCTCCCGACCCGAAATTGCAGTTTTTGATATCAGACCGGAGAAAAGAAAGTAACGGCGATCGGCTTACTCTTTCTCGGCATCGCTGAGCCAATCGAGATCGAATCTGGCAAAGCTCAACCGACGATATGCGTCTTTCTCATATAACACCCCGATCTCCCCGTCCGGCAGCACGGCCATGGCAGAATACGCTGAATGACCTCCGTAAACCATACGCGAGATCTCCCAGGTTTTGCAGTCATCTAAACTGAATTTGACTGTGAGTTTTCTCCTCCCTTCGTCAGGTCCGCAGAAGATAGCCGGCTTGATTGTTTCGGAGCCCGATTTTTCGGTCCCATTGTATCGCAGCAAAGAGGCTTCACAGCCTTTAGCGGGAAGGTTCTCGTCGTAGTAATTTTCAAAACTTGTCCCCCCATCGTCGCTTATCGATATAAGCCGCCCGGGGTTGTCCGAATGATTGCGGGAATTTACGAGGACGCGGTCGCCGGTAAGTTCTGTTATCTGGGGCTCCCATCCCTGGAATCCTTCCACCATTCCCCCCAGGGTCCAGTTGACCCCGTGGTCGTCGGAATACATCACACCTACGTTTCCATCCCCGGCAACCGCAACCATCAAACGTCCCGCGTATTGGCCGTTGCGGATCTGTATCCCACTGTTCCCCGGTCCAGGACTCAACGTCTTCAGGTTATCGGGGAGCAACGGTCTCAGTGAACGGGGATCTGACCACGACTCACCATCGTCCTCTGATTTCATAACGTAGGGTCCTCGCGTGATCAGGAACACATTCCCGGTTTCTCGGTCGGCAACAGGAGAGGGATCGCGCACCTCGTAGCTGGAACCATGCCCCAGGATCAGTTTCTGCCCGGACCAGGTCCTGCCGCCGTCCGTGGACCGTTTCATGACGCAGTGAACTTCATCCGGGTTCCATTTTTGGTTCCAGGACCATGTCCGGCCGAAATCGGATCGGCGCGCCTCCGCAAAGGCGAGAAGAGATCCTTTCGGAGTCAGGCAAAGCGATGGGATGCGGTACGTAAAATAACCATCGTGGCCCATCGACCAAACATCCGCATGATCGAGGGACATCTCCGCGAAACGTCCCTCGGCCCAAAAATCATACAGCCTTATCACGGCACAATCGGGAAGAAAACCAAAACATATCGGCCATCCTCCGTCACTTGAGCCAGAGATTCTTTCTTTTGTGCCGAGATCTATTCTGAAGAGTTCGTTGCCGTTGATCTGAAAACGGGCCTCGCCTTCTTCCTGATACAGATCGAGTGTGAACGGCTGCCCCGGCTCGATATGATCCGCAGTCTTACCGGCGATTTCCTTGTCCGCCTGATCCCAGGGGGCGCGACGTTTCGTCATTCCGTAGAGGATCCGCGCATCGGCTCCCAGTCTGTCTCTATCGTAGGTTTCCGTTTCATCATCCAGCGAGACCCGGAGCGTCTCATTCCCCTCTGGACGCGTGCAGGGATAGTGATAAAAACCACCGAGTAGGAACGAGGCGCCGCTCCCGCCCAACTCGTCCAGCGTTAAACGAGCATGGATATGAAAATCTTTCTCTTTGAGAGCTAAGTCAGCAAACAAAGGATTTCCCCAGGACTCATCGGGGCCTATAACAAGCGCCTCCTCTTCTCGAAACATATCCTTCGTGGCCGCCCCCATGACGGAGATCGGTTTTCCAGCATCGACAAAGATTT
>JAGXLK010000741.1 GCA_018334735.1 Planctomycetota bacterium
AAGAACTTACCTTTCAAGGATCTTTGCTTCATCATAAAACTCTCCTTCTCATTTCAGCGGCTCGTGACCGTGCTGATTATCGTTTTTGCCCAGATGCTGTGACTTGCCATATTTTGACCTCGTTCTCTTCAAGCTCCAGGGACATTCCCTCCAACAATGAATCTTTCTTAAATGTTTGTTCTGCACCTGAAAGCGGATTGCTAACCTGAATTTCTTGCTCACTAAACGGAGGCTCGGGCTCCTCCTTCATCAGCTGAAGCGTAATTTCGAGTGTTTCGCCGCTTAAATTCGCCACGATCAAAAAATCCTCATTACCATCGCTTCTCACAAAAGCCGGCACCGCACCGTTGTCGGAACGTATCGTGTCAAAATCTCGGTGCCCCCGGCTCAAAGCGGGATGTTTTGCCCGTAGAACATTCAGCTCTTTCAGTCGCTTGAAAAACTTTCGGTTAAGTTCCACTTTTGCGGCGGGAAGCTCTCCATTGGTTTCCGGTGCGAAATGCTCAAAGTTCGGATCTTCACGGGCTTTGAGAAGACCGATACCAACCACGGAACCGAACGTGCAACGCAACGCCAACTTCGCGAAATCATACTCCGTCAGCTCCCCTGCACTTCTATAACCAACGCCCCAGTTGCCGGGCATCCCCTCGGGCCAGGTTCTGGCGATCAACTCCAGATGCTCGGTGATTTGCGATTTCTCGATTGTCGGACAATCGTCATCCAGAAAGTACCTCGGGGTATCGCGCAGCCTCGGATCCATCTGCCTGCTCGGCGCCAGAGGCTGCTCCAGATTCAGTCTCGGCATGTTCATCCAGTAGACCGAGTCTGCCAGCATCACGTCGCCCGATTCCGGTTTGATCAAAAAGTCCTGAAGCCCGGCTTCGTCCAGCTCACGTCGCAGGCGGCGTATCGCACTGTACATCCCGTCGTGAACGCGGCCGGGATAAGGACGGCTGAAAGCGTCAGAGGGACGCGCAATTACCCCGTCCAGGAAAACCCCGTCGAATCCCCAGTCCGCAATCTGGAAGATAAGGTCACGCCAGTAGCGATGATAGCCTTCCGAAAACGGATTGCTATCGACGAGCCACGGATCGCCATTTTCATCACGCCAGGAGCTGCGAAGATCCCCGTCCTCGTCCCGAACAAACCATTCCGGGTGCTCCTCACAGATTGGAGCATACGAGGATGCTCCCGTCGTCGGTGTCCAGACGATGCTTTTCATTCCCAGTTCATGCAACATCTCATTGTGGCGCCGAACCGATTTTTCCGTCGCTCCGTGTTCCGAATCGAGAGCAAGAGTCTCGTTTTCCGGAGCAATAGCACAGATAACATCCTGATAACGCTTCCACATCCAGCCAAAGCCCATGGTGGCGTTGAACCCCATCTCGTGAGCCCACTCAAAATAATCTTTCCAGAGGTCATCGCCGATAGGTGCGACGCGTTTGGGAAACGTAACAGGCCGCAGCTCTTTGGCCCATTCCGGGATATTTGGAGAAACCTCGTGTCCAAATCGGGCGGGCACCGTATTCTTAAACTCCGACAGCCCCCGCCGCCAACCGTCCGTCTGAACCTTCAGCAATGCAACCCCGGCATGATGTTCCTGGCCGGGCTCCAGATAGCGGTCCACGAACGTGGTATATTCCAGATCGGCCTCATTCGAGAGGATGATGGCGCCGTAATTCTCCAGCCATGGGGAGAACTCCAATGCGCAGCCATTCTCTTCGGTGTCGCCAACAAACATGACCGGCTGGAAAATCCCGCAGGGTGCGGTTGCTATCCTGAGATCCTCCTCGGCGATATCCTCCACCCTCCCCCGCGTAAAGCACCTGTTTTTGTAAGACTCCGGGGCACTGGTCCACTCCGGCGCCGTCTCGCCTCTCACCCGCAGGTTCTCGAAGCCGAGTCGCACGACCATGAGCCTGCCCGTATCACTCCCGGAATTGGTGAGACGCAGGTCCGCCGAAAAATATGGATCCCACTCTTCCGCCTCAAAGGTAAGCGTTGCGATCCAGCTGTCAACCTCCTCCCGGAGCGCCAGTAGCTGTGTATCACCCTCACCATCATGCATTACCTCAATCCGCGCCCCATTCCCGAGGAACACCAATGGCTCCCGCTCGTGCTCCGTCTCATAGGTAAGCCGGTCATCAAGGCCGTAGGGGTCCATGTTATTTCGCTCATCAACATAAAACAGGTGGCGAACCGCAAGCCGGCCCGTAATCCGGTCACCCGAGCGGCCCACAAAGCTCACCCGAACACCTTCGTCTTCAACCAGAAAGCTCATCGTCTGCGAAGCGTTCTGCAGCTCAAATTCTTGCCCTTCCATCGTCCGGTTCCTTTCCTTTACTTTCTTTCCCGCAGCCTTTCGAGATGGGTCATCCTCCCGATTCCCGGAAGTTGATTACCCGGCATTAACGACTATCGGAACCCCGCCGAGCGCAAGTCATTTCCTCTCGCGACTCAGCCGCAGGTCATCGAGCAGGATGCGGCCGCCATTCACGTGCAGCCGGAGCGTGACCATGGAATGCTCCCGCCCAAAGACCTTCCACAGGTCTATTTTTTCCGTGCGCCACCCTTCGGCGTCCTCTCCCGCGTCCTCCTCCAGTTCACCGAGGATACCTTCTCCATCCTCGGTTCCCCTATCCTTTTCAGTCGCCAGGTCTC